>JANOVT010000224.1:0-13971 GCA_031417525.1 Flavobacteriales bacterium
AGCGCTAAACTAAAAAGGGAAAAATGATTGATGACAAAACACAGAAAATATTCAGCCTACTTTTTGTCCACTTGAATGAAACATCTCCAAAAGAGCCTACTTTTTGTCTATTACACCGAAATGCGAGATTAAGCGCAATCATTGGTTGTGCATAAGTGACAACGTGATTTCACGAAGCTTCTTCGTACGGTGCGAAACCTCTCCAATCCCAACGAAAGTTGAAACTAGTTCAAAACGACTCATAAACTTCCCGAAATTTCATTGCGTTTTTTGCCCCTCAGCGTCCTTTGCGTCGAATAAGAAGCGAAGCTTCCAAACTATTCCGTTCGCTTTAACAACACTCCCTGCGCGCGATTCACTACCAATGGCACTTTCTCCAACACGGTATCGCTTTCTTCCAATCCCCACGCGTCGATGTCTGATAAGCTGATTTGCTTCAGCGCCATGTAACCATTCGTGATAAAACTATCCCGCACATTGAGTTCGTTGTCGGCAGAAAGGAATTTCTCCAGAACGATAAATTTGAAATCGTGTTCCTGATTGTATTCAGTGTAAGGTTCCGGTTTCGCGAGAAGATCAAGCTCGTTTCGCTCCACCATTTCATCGACAATGTATCGGAAAAAATTATGCACGCGCGGTTGCACGCGGAAACCTAAACGGATGTTTACTTTGATGACGAGATCGTTCTCAATTTCTTCTACCGTGTATTCGCGTGTATAGGGTTCGTTGGTGCGATCAATGTGTACAAACCAGTAGATATCGGCACGTTTTGGTGTTTTAGCCAGAATACTCTCCATGATTTTTTTCTCCACCTGATGCGAAAAATTGGCCTTCGTGAGATAAACCAGATGTGTTGCAAAACGCGGCACCTTGTGGTCTGCAGAAAGTTTTCTCAGTTGGTTCAGATAAGTATCGAGGTCTTCAAATTCCAGGAAATAGTTACTCATTCTGCGATACATATATGTGATCCACATCACGTGTAAGAGAACACCATACACGATGAGCATCATCCAGGCTTCGCGCAGCTTCTGACTATTCGCAATGAAGAACGCAATTTCCACAAAAGTGAAAATGGCGAATAAGAAACCAACCAGCCAGACCGGCCAGCGCAATTTGAATTCAAGAAAATAAATGAGCAGGACGGTTGTCATCATCATGGCGATGGTGATGAAAAAACCATAAGCAGCTTCCATATTGTGTGCTGTCTGAAAGTAGAGCACCACCGCAAGACAGCCGGCATACAACAGCCAGTTGACACTTGGGATGTACAATTGTCCTTTCAGATCTGTGGGGTATTTGGTACCCACTTTTGGCCAGAAGTTCAAGTTGACTGCTTCGCCGATAAGTGTGAATGAACCGGTAATGAGCGCCTGACTGGCGATGATGGCCGCCATCGTCGCAATGGTAATTCCGGGAATCAAGAACCACTCGGGCATAATGTTGTAAAACGGATTGCGGCCTGCAAGTTCAGTTTCACCCATCAGCCAGGCACCTTGTCCGAGGTAGTTGAGCACCAGTGTTATTTTGACGAAAATCCAACTAACGCGAATATTGCTTCTGCCGCAATGCCCCAGATCACTGTAGAGTGCTTCAGCACCTGTTGTGCAGAGAAAGACAGCTCCGAGAAGCCAGAAACCTTTTGGATATTCTGCCAGCAAATTATAGGCGTAAACAGGATTGAGTGCGTGAATGATCGTAGGATGATGGATGATCTGTGCGATTCCAAGAGCAGCGAGCATTCCAAACCAGACCAACATAATAGGCCCGAATGTTTTTCCAACCAGCTTTGTTCCGTATCTCTGAAAAATAAAGAGCAGCGTAATGATAATGATGACGATCGGAAGCACCGGCAAGTCTTCATTGTATGTATGCAATCCTTCGACCGCCGCTGTAATTGAAATCGGCGGAGTGATCATCCCATCGCAGAGGAGGGTTGCTGCGCCGATCATGGCAGGCCAGAAGAGGAATTTTCCTTTGCGTTGGATGAGGGCGTAGAGAGAAAAAATACCGCCTTCACCTTTGTTGTCTGCGCGAAGAGTGAGCAAGATGTATTTGAATGTGGTTTGAATGGACAATGTCCAGAACACACAGGAAATAGCACCATAAATCAGTTGTTCGGTGATTGGTTTTTCACCGACAATGGCCCCCATTACGTAAAGCGGAGAGGTACCTATGTCCCCGTAGATAATACCAAGTGTTACAAGTAAACCGGCTGCCGAAAGGCGATTGATGTTTGTGCTCATTTCAGAAAAAGTGGCGCAAGGTAGATATGGAAGGAGTTTTTCATCAAAAGAAACTCAAATCTTCGGACGGACTCGGTTTTTCAGCTATATCACCAGTCTGGTTGGCGCAATTGACCATTGACCATTGACCATTGCTTACTTATTCATATAAATCAACTTCACCTGATATGCACCATTCACAACCACCCGATCACCTTGTTCAACACCAGAATGGATTACAGTTGCAATACCGTTGTCATTTCCAACAGCGACGTATCTTAACTCGTAAATCTCTGCGGAATGTTTTACGAACACCACAGGTCTTCCTTCCAATTCAGTAATGGCAGAATTGGGAAGTGCAATAGTGTTTTCTGATTCGTTGCTATAAGCAAATACATTCACGAATTCGCCGATTTTAAATTCATTGCTCGTATTGTCGACAGAAAAAATAACTCGCTGCGACTGATTGCTTGCATTGAATTCTTGTCCAAGACTCAGAAGTTTCACATTCGCAGTAGAGTGATTTTCTTCCATGCATTGAACATGAAATGTATTCGAGTTTTCAATCACCCGCAGATCATTTTCATAAGCTTGCGCTTCTACATAAACCTGACTGATATCTGTTACGGTAAATAGCAATTGCTCTGCATTAATAGATGAACCCTGACTCAGCGTAAACGGTCCGACAATTCCCGAAATGGGTGCTTTAAGCACAATGTTCTTTGCATGACCACTCGCATACAGATTGTGATTTGCAGTAGCGATATCGAGACGTGACTGAGCTTCTTCCTGTTGTTTTTTGGAAGTGAGTCCTTCGAGCGATTTGATACGATTGAATTCCTTCACTGCTGCCTCGTATTCAACTTCCGCTTTATTTTTTTCTGCGGAATAATTGACATCCGATGCCGCTTCAGAAATTCGTTCGATGATGGCGAGTTGTTGTCCTTTTGTGACTGTTTCACCAACCGCAACTTGAATACTCGAAATCCTGCCGGCTTGCGGTGAACTCACAATGCTTTGTCCATTGCTGGATGGAATCACCGTTCCATACAATTTCCTGCTGTTGGAGAATTGTCCGGAGCCAATTCGTGTGGTGAGAATATTCATCAGGAACTGACTTTCTTTTAATACTTCAAATTCCGAGCTGAGATTTTTTTCTTTTTCTTCCGGTCCATGCTCACCTTCGTGCGCAGATACCTGTCTGAATTGAGAAGCAGGAAGAAAGCATAACATCAGGAGTAGTATAGAAGCATGTTTTCTCAGGCCTGATTTCGCCATGTATTTTCCAATCAATAGACCAATGATCAGCACAGCAATTGCACCCAAAATATAAAGCAGCAGATGCGAATCATCCACATGCACCGCCGTGGCTTCATGCGCATGATGATGCGTAAAATCAACTTGTTTGAGTCTAATGAGATCGGCACCTTTGGGAGATTGGATAGTAACATCCAGATCAAAAAGTTTTTCTTCTCCCATGGTGGTGTGAATGTGGTAGATACCTTTTTCTTCTAGTTCGATTTCGAATTTTTGATCAGAGACTTGCACATTTTGAATCAGTATCGAAGCACTGTCAATTGGAGCATTTGTGTTCACGTCGCTGAGGAATAGCATCATCATCAATTCTTCGCCGGGCTCTACAGGTTGGAATTTCAAGAGCACTTCATATTTATCCGAAACAGATTCGGACGATGTAGGCAATGGAATATCACTCATGTCAACTGATTCAGTTGCTTCCTCACCATGGCTATGTGAATGTCCTTCGTGATCGTGTTGTGCATCCGATAATTTGAACAGGAAAATGCAGAAAAAGAGGAGTATCGTTTTTATGCTATGGATAGAATCCTTTAGGAAAGAAGTTGGTTTCATTTTGTATCGACTGTTAGTTGGTACCATTGATAAATTTGAGCATGATGACAGCTTCGTTGTATTCACGAGCGGCTTCGACAAAATTGAATCGCAATGTCATCACATCGTTGAGTGTGCGCAGATGAGTGGTTAAATCAATTTCACCTGCCGCATAGAATTTTTGAGAAGAAGATTCCAGTTCGTTCAAATGTTGCAGACCTGTTTCGAGGTAGTACTTGAGATTTCCAAAGGAGGAATTGACATGGGTCTGCGCACCATTGAGATTCATTCGATAGCTAAGTATAGTCGCCTCTTCCTGTTGCCGTGTGAATTCTGCATGTGCTTTCGCTGACTTGATCCTACCGGAGTATTGCCACCACCAAAGTGGAAGTGTAATGCCGGCCTGAAAGCGATATTGAACTAACGAGTTTTTATTTACCTGGTTCAGATATCCAAATTGAAAACCCGGCATTGCTTTGCTTTTCTCCAGTTTGATTTTGGATTGTGCTATTTCAGTTTCTCTTTTAGCCATGGTTAGTTGTGCGTTGGAGAATTTTGCGGAGGTGTCCAAAACGATTTGATTACTCAGGTCACTTGCAGAATAAGGAGTGACTTCAAGCTCTTCAGAAAGATTGCAATACATCATGACATCCTGAAGTGAATTATCTGTTTCAATTTGTTGTAGAATAAATTTTTGATGAATGTTTTCATATTGCACCGTTGCAAATGTTTTGGTCATAAAATCAATTTCTCCTGCGTCAAATTGTTTTGTTGCAGCATTACTCAATGCGGCGTACAAACTATCCTGAGCGAATAAGTACAACAACAATGTAGTTTGATATTTTGCTGTGTTGTAATACGTGCGCGCATTCCAGGTGATCTCTTGTTTTGAAAGTAAAAGTTGTGATTCAGCAAGTGCCGTTTCCGCTTTGTACACTTTTTTCTGGTTAGAATACACCGTTGGAAAATCTACGTTTTGATTTATGCCTATTGTGTAAAAAGTACCCGCCGGACTTTGAGTGTAAATATTCGGCCCCGGAAGTGAGAATGCCGCCTTTTCATTTTCCTTTTTTGAAGCAACAGAGCTTGATGCTGCTTTCAAGGATGGATGAGTAGCGAGCGCTGATTCGATGACTTGTGCTTCAGTGTACATGGTTTGACCTTGTGTGTCGATGACAGATAGTGTGACCATGAATAGTGCGACAAATGGTGCGAATTGTTGACGATTTTGCATGATCAACGAATTCATATTTGAAAGAAATTTTATGTTCATCCTAATTTCTCCTTTTTCATTTTTGAGAAATATTCTACTAAAGCTTTTTCACCGAAACGATAAAAAACAATCGGTGTAACAATCATATCGAGCAGGGTAGAAGAGATAAGTCCACCCAGAATCACAGTTGCTACCGGATAAAGGATTTCTTTTCCTGCTGCCTGCGAATCCAGAGTAAGCGGCACAAGAGCAAGAGCGGCAACAAGTGCTGTCATCATCACCGGAATGAGTCGTTCCAGCGAACCTCGGATGATCATTTGTCGCGTGAACTGTTCACCTTCGTGTTCGATGAGATGGATGTAGTGAGAAATCATCATGATTCCGTTGCGTGATGCAATTCCTGTCAGCGTAATAAATCCAACGAGTGTTGCGATTGAAAAAACTCCTCCCGTTATCCACACTGCAATCACACTTCCCACTAAAGCAAGTGGAATGTTCAACATGATCTGAGCTACTATTCGCCAGGAATTGAAGTGAGTATAGAGTACAAGAAATATTCCCGCGAAAGCGAGAAGGCAAAGCCAACCTATTGTTTTTGACGCTTCCTGTTGTGCTTCGTATTGACCGCCGTAAGTGATGTATGAGCCAGATGGAAGTGAAACACCAGCCAGTCTATTTTTAATTTCTTCCACTGTTGTTCCGAGATCTGAACCTTGCACATTGCATGAGATAAACATTTTGCGCTGTGTATTCTCGTGTGAAATATTATTCACGGCGAATGTCGATTCGATTTTTGCAATGCGCTCCAATGGTATTAGTGTACCATCCGGTGCGTCGATCAGAGTTTGCCGTATATTTTCCAGATTCGTTCTTCCTTCTTCTGTTGTGCGAAGGAGAATGTCAAATGATTTTTGGCCATCGATGATTTGCCCGGTGACCGTGCCGTTATAAAATATTTCAAGGTCACGTGCCACTTTTCCTCCCTGCATTCCAAAGCGTTTTAATGCTTCGCGATCTACCTGAATTAAAAGCTGTGGTACCATCTGTTGTCTTTCCACTTGAACATCCGTTGTACCATCGACACCTTTGATGATCTTAGCGATATTTCCCGCTGCGAGTCGCATCTCGTTCAGATCGGTTCCAAAAAGTTTGATGGCAACCTGAGCTCGAACACCACTTAGCAAGTGTTCAACACGATGGGAGATGGGTTGGCCAACACCAACGCTTACACCTTCAATCACCATGATCTCTTTTCGTATGTCCGCAATGATTTCGTCGCGAGTTCGATCGATGTCCTGTTTGAGAGTCACATCAATTTCAGAATTGCTCACCGGTTCCGTGTGTTCATCCAGTTCAGCGCGCCCTGTGCGTCGGCTCGCATTCTCCACTTCCGGAATTCGGAGAATTAATTTTTCTGCAAGTGATCCGATGCGATTGCTTTCCTCCAGCGAAGTGCCTGCCGGCGCATACATATTAATGGTGAAACTTCCTTCGTTAAATGGAGGTAGAAATTCTGAACCAAAGAATGGAATGACAGACGCGGCAGCGATGACTAAGATGATGGCACTTCCGATGATCAAATTGGGTTTGTTCAATGCGCGATTCAACAATCGTTGATCTTGTTTTTTCATCCACCTCACTAAAAAACTTTCATTGTGAGAAGTGGATTTTTCATTCGGCGTGATCGCATTATTTTTTTCGCCATTCTTTCGAAGAAGAAGTGAACATAACGCTGGTGTCACTGTCAGTGAAACGACCAATGATGCAACTATACTGGTGATGTATGCGATTCCAAGTGGTGCAAATATTTTACCTTCTATGCCCTGCAGGTAAAAGAGTGGAAGGAAAACGAGCACAACTATGATCGTTGCATACACGATTGAATTTCGCACTTCGCTACTCGCATCATAAATGACTTGTAGTGTTGATTTCGGATTTGCACTCAGTTTGTTTTCTTTCAATCGACGCAAAACATTTTCTACGTCGACTACAGCGTCGTCCACTAATTCGCCAATGGCAATGGCCAGACCTCCAAGGGTCAATGTATTGATGGAAATTCCGAATAATTTGAAAACGATGGCGGTGATGACAAGTGAAAGTGGAATGGCTGTGAGTGTGATGATGGTCGTTCTGAAGTTCAAAAGGAAAAGAAAAAGAACAATGACGATCAGTATAAATCCATCACGCAATGCTTCTTCTACATTCTGAATCGAATTGGTGATAAAATGTTTTTGCTGAAAAATTTCAGCATTCACATGCACATCTGGAGGCAGTGTAGACTCGAGTTCTTTGAGTGCCTTCGTCACTTCATCCGTGAGTGCGACTGTGTTTCCATCTGGTTGTTTCTCCACCGTTAGTATCACAGCAGGTCCTCCATTTAGACCTGCATCACCGCGTTTTTTTTGAGCACCAAATTGTACCTCCGCAACTTGCGATAGCATCACAGGAAGTCCTTGTTTATTTTCAATGACCGTATTTTTAAGATCATCAAGACTTGTGACTCTTGCAACATTTCGGATAAAAACCTCGGAACCATAACGATCAAAAAATCCTCCTGTACTATTTTCACTGCTGAGACGAAGGGCATTCTCCACATCATCCACAGAAAGTTCAAACTGCTTAAGTTTTTGAGAAGAAATCAACACCTGATATTGCAGTTTGTCGCCACCGATGGGAATCACCTGACTGATTCCTTTGATGGACATCAATCTCCTTCGAATAGTAAAATCCGCAAGCGTTCTTAAATCAGCCGGTGAAGTGCTGTCGGCTGAAAGAGAAATGGACATGATTTGTCCCATGATGCTGCTCATAGGGCCCATCACCGGTGTGATGTTTGGCGGCAACTGAATGGTTTGCAATTTTTCGGCAACAATTTGTCGTGCACGATAGATGTCCGTTCCCCATTCGAACTCCACATAAACGAGTCCGATACCAATACCGGAATTGCTTCGCACGATTTCTACACCAGGTGATCCATTGAGCGCTGTTTCAACAGGAAGCACAACCTGTGTTTCGATTTCTTCCGGAGCGAGACCATTAGACTCCAGAAAAATGGTGACGCGTGGACGGTTGAGATCTGGCAGTACATCGATCGGCAGATTGACGATTGTAAAGACACCATACACCAGGATGAGAGCGGCGAACGAAACCACGAACAGCCTGTTCAACAAAGCGAATCGGATGATTCTATTTAGCATGCATAAATAAGTTTGGTGATAACAGATATCCTGCTAACTCATAACACTCAGCAATCAAATGCACGTGTTGAGTCGACATTGAATTTTTACCGGACTCAAAAGAGATAGCCGGCATTCATAATCAGGAAATCAGTTTCGGAGGCTGCCAGATTTTATGGAAGCATTGCGAAATAAATTGTTCGGAGTACGAACAAGTGGCGTTGCAAACAATCTGAGGTGTTGCAAAAGAAAAACTCTCAATGAATGGCGGGATGCTGCATACCAGCGTGTAAACGCAGCTTTGACAATCTTTGAATGGAAGATCATGTGGGTGATGATTACTTCCGCAATGTTCGTGGTCCGAATAGTGCTCGTTGATAAAATCAAAAAAGGACAAATCCTTTTCGAAGCAAGAATGCTCCAAGTAGTGACCAATAAGAAAGGGGATCTTTAGCAGTTCATGCAATTCTGTCTGTGCAGAAAGCATAGAAAAAATAATGCTATAGATAATGACCTTTTTCAAGTATGCAATATTAGGAATAATCGGATCAGGTGGTTGTTATCTATTGCTCAATTACGAGAATTGATTGATTTTGTTGCCTTTCCAGGTGATCAAGGATGTTCGATGACAATCATTTCTTTTCCAATCACGTCATTTCCTTGGAGAATTTCAAAGCAATAAACCCCATTTGCGATTGAATTGATATCGGTCCGATGGCTGGTTCCGGTGAATTTATTTTCACGAACGATTTTCCCAAAGGGATCGATAATTCTCAAAGACATTTGGGAGTAGTCATTGTTGTTTTTTAAGGAACAATTCACGAATGATGACGATGGATTCGGCCAGAATAAGATTTCAGATTCAACTTTCGATTCGTCAATTCCGATCGTGATATTTTCTATCACCTGGTAACTGACATTATCGTCACCATTGTTTGTGTACACCAAATGGAATTTACCATCACCAAAAACCATGTTGGGTCGCATCTGGTTGCCAGTAAGTTCATTTGTCAATTCGACTACTGTTGGAGCATTCAACATTTCCTGTGCGTTGCCATAAGCGAAAACAATTTCACGTTGACCGATTACATTTTTTTCATAAGCAACCGCTATCATATCGGAATTGCCTGCGGTCGTCGGATAATTTTGTACCTGACTTGCCGGTCCGCTTTGAATGGAGAAATTGCCATTAAAAGTTTCATTCGACAAATCGAAGGAGGAGAAATAAACGCGACTATCTGTTGATGCGTCAGACATCCAGGCGGAAAAAATCTTGTTGTCAGAAATAAACGAGGAAGGACCCGATGCCGGACAAGCTTGTATTACCCAATTCATATCATCCAGGTCATATTGAGAATTGAATGAAAGTCCTCCATCGATGGATACCGAAGTTCTGATATCCCTGAGGTTGTTTTCATTGTTGCGGTAAATGACAGCAACCTGAGCATTATCGATCAGAATATTGGAAGGACAACAATCACAAACAGCATCGGTAAATCCTGTAGAAACGGAAACAGCAGGAAGGAAAGTTTGTCCACCATCGATCGATTTGGCAACAGCCCATTCACTGAATCCAACCATATCTTGTCTTAAAAATGAGACATACGGATTCCCTTCACCATCGAATGCGACAGAAGGCATTCTGGATAAAAGTGGTAGTGAATTTTCAACGCGGATCGTATCACTCCAATTGAGTCCACCGTCTTCAGATAATACGATGTAAATATGTTCTTCCATTTCAGGTGAAGCCTTCATCACGGTTACCAGCTTATCACCCGACGCTGCAATTTCAGGTCCTGACCAGTCAAAGGTAGAGAGCACCATTCCATCCGGATTCAATTTGACTGGTGCAGTAAAATCGCTTCCCATTTTTGTCGAACAATACACATTGCCTTCGTTGGTATTTGTCCAGATGACAACCGGTTGTTGGCTTGCATTCAGAACCACACGAGGTCTGGTATTTCCCCAAGGATTTTGTGAAGCAACAATCTCCGGAGAGCCGATGTTGATCTGAGCATGTAGCATCAACACCGAGCAAGAAATCGCGAAAGAGAATATTAATTTGAGCATGTGGAGGGAGGATTTATCAGGCACCAATTTAGGTCAAGTTATACGACTCCGGTTATTACATGTCTTGAAGACGATAAATCTGTTCGAGTATAAGAACTTCTTGAAAGCAATTGATTCATGCAAGCAACAATAAAAACAATGAACGACGATTTCTTTTCGAATTCCAAATTGAACCAACTAACTTCTCACCTTCACAAACTCTGAACTCTAAACTTTGAACTCTGAACTCTGAACTTTTATTTCTGCGCGCCCCGATACAACCAAACCCCCACCAAAAGAAAAAGAATATTGGGGATCCACACCGCAAGCGATGCGGAGAATCCAAGATTCATTGCACTTACCGTAGTCATTCGTGCAACGAAGACGAATACAAAACCGATGATAACTGCAAGCATAAGATGGAATCCTGTTCCACCACGTTGTTTGCGTGAAGCGATGGAAACACCAATCAACGTGAGGACAAAAATGGAAAAGGGTCCTGCAGTACGTGTGTATTTTTCAATTTCAAATTGTGCAACACGACCTGAACCTCCAAGTTTCTGTTCATCGATAAATTCATTCAATTCCGACCACGACATCGCGCCGGAAATTTCTGCACGTAATCCAAAATCCTGGTCATCCATATTCAATACGGTATCGATGATTGCGCGTTGATACAATGCTTCCGATCCATCCGGAAAAAATTCACGGATAGTGGCATTGTTGATCGTCCATGTTTTTTTATCGATGTTGTACTGCGCATTGGAAGCGATGATTTTTTTCTTCAGTTTTCCATCTACCCAATTCTCCAAAGAAAAATTATCACCCACATTGGTGCCTGGATGAAACTGATAGAAGTAGGCTATCACTCCCGGTTCGATTTCGCGATGGACATTGCGCTCAACCACAGTCAGCGGGTCTTTGACGTACTCCACTTCAAATTCATATTTGACTCGATTAGCATGAGGAACTACGATGTGTGTAAGCAGTAGCAGAATAGCAACGAGTATAGTCGCGGCAATAAAGTATGGTCGTACGAATCTCAGGTAACTCACACCGCCGCTTAACATCGCGATCACCTCCGACTGTTGCGCAAGTTTGCTCGTAAACCAAATGATGGTGAGAAATACGATGAACGAACTCAAAAGTGTGGCGTAGTAAAAGCAGAAGTTGATGTAATAGTCAGTAATGATTTTGTGCCACGGTGCGCGCGACTTCAAAAGTTCATCGATGTTTTCACTGACGTCGAATACGACAGCAATCACCACAAATGCGAAAATCATGAACAAAAAAGTGCTCAGGAATTTGCGAATGATGTATTTGTCGAGAATTTTGATCACTACAGCCTCACGATTAATTTTTTGACCATTTCATTTTTCCAGGAAGCAAAAGTTCCGTCGAGAATTTTTTCCCGCGCTTTTCTTACCAGACGAAGATAAAAATTGAGATTGTGAAGCGTGCCGATTTGCAAAGCCAAAATTTCATCTGAAACAAAAAGATGGCGCACATACGCTTTGGAATAAAATGAATCGACATAACTTTCACCATCGGCATCGAGTGGCGAAAAGTCGTTCTTCCATTTTTCATTGCGCATATTCATCACACCATTCCATGTAAAAAGTTGTCCGTTGCGTGCATTGCGCGTGGGCATTACACAATCGAACATATCCACACCGAGCGCAATTGATTCCAGAATATTGGATGGCGTACCGACACCCATCAGATAACGCGGTTTGTCTTTAGGTAAAATTCCGCACACGAGCGAAGTCATTTCGTACATCATCTCATGCGGTTCGCCCACACTCAATCCACCGATGGCATTTCCTTCCGCATTTTTCGAAGCCGCGTATTCAGCACTTTTTATTCGAAGATCTCTAAACACACTTCCCTGAATAATCGGAAACAAACTCTGGTGATGGCCATAGTGCGGTTCCGTTTCGTTGATACGGTTAAAACATCGGTCAAGCCATTGATTGGTGATGGCTAAAGATTTTTCTGCGTACACTTTATCGCATGGATAGGGCGGACATTCGTCAAAAGCCATGATGATATCCGCGCCGATGGTGCGCTGAATGTCCATCACATTTTCGGGTGTAAAAAGATGCGCAGAACCGTCGATATGCGATTTGAATTTTACACCTTCCGGAGTGATTTTGCGATTGTCGGATAGCGAATAGACTTGATAGCCGCCGCTATCCGTAAGAATCGGGCGATTCCAGCCATTGAATTTGTGAAGGCCACCGGCGGCTTTCATGATTTCCATACCGGGGCGGAGGTAGAGGTGATAGGTATTGCCAAGAATGATTTCGGCGTTCACATCACTCACAAGATCTTGTTGTGTAATAGCTTTTACAGTACCTGCCGTCCCAACCGGCATAAAGATGGGGGTATGAATCGTACCGTGATCGGTTTTGATTTCACCGGCACGTGCATCGCTGGCCGGGTCGGTTTTCTGAAGAGTAAATGTCAATGGCATATCCGGCGGTAAATCTACACTCTTCGCGGGCTCAGGAGAATGCTTCTCGCAGATTCGCGCGGATTGAAAACCGGATTCGCGCGGATTTTTTATTTCTCGCAGAATATCACAGAAGGAATATCAGAATATGCCGAAATCAATTTCTGCGAATTCTGATATTCCTTCTGATATTTTTCTAGTTTACCACTATGTGGCGTGAAACAAAAAAGATTAAGGAATTGGTCGATCCTGGACATTATGACTGTGATCGGGAGTTATTTCAAGAAAATTTGACCGAACAAAATTGGTTTTTCGGAAAAAATAGCAGTGAATTTCGGTTGGTCTGTGGATTGAAGAGCCCTTGCCCGAACAATAAGTTTCACTATAAAATTTAAAAACATGTTTAAAACAAATTATCGCAGCTATGCAGTACCAGCTCTCAGAGCCAATCATTTCTTCAATGATTTTATGAATGTTGAATCTCCTATCAATGAGGCGTTGATGAAGAGAACGACACCTGCCGCCAACGTAAAAGAGTCAGCGGATAAATTTCTTATTCAGCTTGCTGCTCCAGGCATGGAGAAGACGGATTTCGTGATCCGCGCGGAAGAAGGAGTATTGACGATTTCTTCAGAGAAGAAAAAAGAAGAAACGACAGAGAATGAAAAATTCACCCGCAAAGAATTTGCTTACCACAGCTTTACAAGATCCTTTTCGATTCCTGAAAATGTGGATGTGGATGCTATCAAAGCATCTTATGAGAATGGCATTTTGAGTTTGGAATTGCCGAAAAAAGTGGAAGAAGTGAAAGAGAACAAACGTCAGATCGTGATTTCATAAATCACATGGTGTAATAGTGTTTTGGTAGAGTGTAAAGTGGTTTAGGTTAAGGTTGGGAAGCCGCTCCGGGTTCGGGGCGGTTTTTCTTTTTTATTTAACCACAGAGTCGCACGGAGTTCTGCACAGAGTAACACGGAGACATCATTTAAAAAACTCTGTGAAACTCCG
>JANOVT010000225.1:0-19138 GCA_031417525.1 Flavobacteriales bacterium
GTCGTTCGCTTTAAGTGTTCGGAAACAATAGTCAGGCGAAACGCCAACACCTAAATGCCATCTTTCGAATTGAGATTCAAGTATGGTATTTGGGGTTTCTTGACCAAAACCAATCTCAGTTATTATTAGAGCGAATAAAAACGTAAATAATTTCATCTCTTAAATTTGATGTCCGACAATTGGCGGCATTGCAGGTAACTAACTTATATGGATGTTATAATCATCCATATGCAACCATTGTCGGTTGGATATGGATGTATTTTTCATCCCTTTTTTTCAAATATAATCGAATCTCTACAAATCGTCAAACGGACTTTTGATCTGCTGGATATTTCGTGTACTCACATGGGTATAAATCTCTGTCGTCTTATTGCTGCTATGTCCTAACAACTCCTGGATATACCGCAGATCTGTTCCCGATTCCAACAAATGCGTAGCATAACTATGTCGCAGCCAATGCAACGAAACCGGCTTCTTGATATTGGTCTTTGCTAATGCTGACTTTAAAACACTCACCAAACTGCGCTCGTCATATTGCACCCCCGCCTTCTGCCCCTCAAATAACCAAGTCTTCGGTTTGAACGCTTTAAAATATACTCTCAACATTTCCAGCACTTTTACCGACAAGGGCGCTATCCGGTCCTTTTTACCTTTCGATTGACGAATGATCACAATGTTCCGATGTGAATCAATGTCAGCCATCTTCAAATTCAATAACTCATTCCTTCTCAATCCACAACTAAAGATAAGTGCCAACATCGTCCGATGCTTCAAATTCATCGGCGCTTCCAAAATCGCTTTCACCTCCTGCTTGCTCAATACATTAGGCAATAGTTTTTGCCTCTTCGGACGATGAATCAATTCGGGATTCAACTTCTTGTTTTCCAGTGTGCGGAAAAATAACTTGATCGCATTCACCACCTGATTCTGATAAGAACTCGAATGATCATTCTTCAGAATAAACTCGTTATTGTAAATAATGACATCCTCCTCCACAATTTCCTCCACCGCCTTTTCATTGTAAAATTTCAGAAAGGAATATAGTCCGTCGCTATACGCCTTCACCGTGTTTTCACTGTATCGCCTCGACTTCAGCCACATCACAAATCGACGAATCGCTTCTGCGTGCTTTTCATTCAACACAAATTGAGGCGGCAACCGAAATTGTACCCGATACTCCGGAGTGTCCGGCAAAAGCCACGCTCCTACCTGTGCATTCCATCGCACATCTTCCAACCTTTTGATCCTTTCAATCAATTCCGGCTCATGCTTCAGATAAATCGCAACAAATGACTTTTTTCGCCATTGAATAATTCTCGCTTCCCATTTCATCGCATTATGATTTTGTCGATGCTTTGTCCAAAAGCAAAATGTGATCTCCAATAATTTCCGCCACGTATTTCTTCTGTCCCGTTTTATCTTCAAAACTTCGGGTCTTCAATTTCCCTTCCACATAAATCATACTTCCTTTGAACAGATATTTTTCTGCTATATCGGCTAAACCCTTCCATAAAATAACGGTGTGCCAATCAGTCACCGAATGGTGTTTTCCCTTTTCATCTTTATAGCTCTCCGTAGTGGCAAGCGAAAATTTGGCAACTCGTATTTCTTTGGCGAGTGTTTTTACTTCCGGATCCTTTCCAAGATGTCCGATCAATGATACTTTGTTTAGTCCGCGCATGGTAAGATTTTTTCTTTCCAAACCTATACCAACAAAGCCAAGCATATAATATAGGTTATCCGAATAATCGGCTCCCCTCACACCACCAATTTCATCTTGGCTTTCTTCCACTCTTTTCTCTTGTAAGAAAATCCCTCTTTCCTTTCGAAATTGATTTTGTGCCAATTGATTTGTGCCAATCTGTTAAATTGGCACAAATCAATTGGCACAAATCACTTCAAATTTTACATTTGACTTTATGGAACTAAAATCTGTACGAAGAAATTTAGGCCTCTCGCAAACTGCCCTTGCCAACATGCTCGGCGTCAGCAGGTCAACGGTGAACATGGCCGAACATGGCAAAAGATTATTGCCTCACTCTGCGATTGTCAAAATCGGAAAACTTGCCATTGATCGCAATCAAAAGGTCAACGAAATTCCACATCCGATCGCAAAAGAAAAATTTGATTCAGTGAAAAATACACTTGTTCAAAAAATGATAGCGCAATCAGATCATTACAAAAACGAACTGGATTCTCTGACTAAAAAACGTGATAAAATTAATTCGGCGAATAAAAATGCTTGGGCCACACTCACGTTGGTGCAAAACGAATTAATCATTTTCAGTGAATTGGATAATTATGCTGAAAAACTTCTCTTGAAAAAAGCAGCTATCCTCCATGATTATGAAAAAACTCATGCTGATATGCACAAAGAACTTGACTGGAGAATTCAAGAACTGAGTGTTTTAATACAATGCGCTGAAGAAAATATTTTTTCACTCATTTCTCAAGAGTAAAAAAATATAGCGAACTACTTAGTTAATCAGACCATAACTCTCAGACCAAAATCAAATTTTAAGTCTATGGCGTCAAAACAGAATATTGAAAATCTGGATCTGAATGAAATAAATCAATTGATTCCTATTCTGGAATCTAAAAAACACAAATGGCAATCGCAACTGAATAAAATAAAAAAGGAATTAGATTTTTTTAAGCGTGACACGGATAACATCCGTGGTGAAAGAGATCAACTCGTCCGATTAATGAAAGCAATTGAAAAAAACATTACTGATTTGGATGATGGTGATGTCAAGGACGAACATATCAGGCGGCAGGAAGCGATGCAACTCAGGCTTGATGTACTTCAGAAAAGAGCTGCAAAATTTGAACTTACAAAAAGGATACAAAAAGAATTGAGAGCAGATGTACTCACGAAATGGGTGATCATTAACGATGAGTTGTTGGATCAAGTGAAAACCAGAAGGGATGCCATCATAGCTAAGAGCCAGCAGAATATTTAGACATTATGGTTGCTTCGCAATCGTAAAATCAATAACGCTATCGAATGGAATTCTGCATTTCTGAAAAATTCGCTTCGCTCATGATTCGACGCAAAGCTCGCAAAGGTGCAAAGAACGAAAAGATGGATGGAAAGAGTGAAGCAAAAGACACTTCTCAATGGTCAATGAAATTTCGCCGATGGATTGACACCACAGCGCAATCGTCACTCCGCGCTCTGCGTCCTCTGCGAAGCCGAAGGCTCTCAAAATATTCACTTCATCCATGGAAAGCATCCGTAAATGAAATATTGATTCGACTTACACCCCACCAAAAAAACTCCGCGGTTAAAAAAAAAGAATTCTCAATTTCGCTTCGCACAAGATTCGATGCAAAGCTCGCAAAGGTGCAAAGAACGCAAAGCATGTGGAATGTGACGACTTTTTCAAACACTGAGATGATATCAGATTTCTCTGTGCTTTTCGCTATGTATGAGTTGATCGAACCAAATGAATCTATCTTTCTCAATGTCCGGTCATTCAACATATTCAACCGCATTCAGTATCTTCTTTGCCTTATTCCATCCTCTGTCAATACCGTGAGACGCCGAACCACATCAAATTTCACTTTCATTAATTGCAGCATCAATAATTCCCCAGGTTCCTCAGGAGTAAAAGATTCCAGCCTAAAATATATGACGCCATACTTTGGCTTCAAATTCTGTTTAAAGATCAATTCTCCAAAGTCACCGTCGAATGTGAGCAACGTACGTTTTTCTTGATTTGCTTATTCTACAACTTGTATATCTTGTATTCCCGGAAAATTGTCGGATATCGTCGCTATATCATATCCCTTGATACGAAGCAATCTCGTGCTTGCAAGTGGAAAGTTTTCGTCAGCTAAAAACTTCATCAAGCAGATCTTTTCGAAGGAACCAGCATCAAGCCATCTTTCAGACATTCATGGATATAGGTGAAGAGCGCTTGCAAATGCTCCTTCTTTAAACGAGGATAGTTCTCCAACAACTGCTCCTCTGTCCATCCCTGAGCCAACAACCCGACAACATGATCAACAGATAGCCGAGTTCCTTTGATGGTTGGTTTACCCAACAGAATTTTCGAATCTGAAACTATGTAATTCTGCCATTTCATATCTCAAAGATAACAATGATTTTCATGATCTGTGAAAGTTCACTTTAACATCAGCTAAAGCTTTATTGAAGAAAAGAACTCGCTTCGCGCATATTCTACGTAAAGTTCACATAGGGACTAAACCCCCATCAACCCACTCATCTCGTCCCTCATTTTCCTCGCTTCCAATCCAGCGGCAATCGCATAATCACTTCCGGAAGATGCGTACAAAATACTCCGCGATGCATTGATCAGTAAACCGACATCTTTATTCGCGCCGTATTTAAATACTTCTTGCATGCTGCCTCCCTGTGCTCCCACTCCGGGCACTAGCAAAAAATGATCGGGTACAATCTTGCGCACATCGGCCAACATTTCTGCGCGTGTTGCACCGACCACATACATCGTGTTGGAAGCGTTGCCCCAAGTCGCCGATTTTTTCAATACCTGTTCAAATACTTTTCCTTCTCCTGATGGCAATAGTTCAAAATCATCAGCTCCCGGATTGGATGTGAGAGCAAGAATGATCGCCCATTTATTTTCATACTTTAAAAATGCAGAAACAGAATCCCTGCCCATATATGGCGCAACCGTCACGCTGTCGAATGGATAGGTTTCGAAAAAAGTTTTTGCATAATAGTCGGAAGTATTTCCAATATCTCCGCGCTTTGCATCGGCAATGGTGAAATGTTCTTCTCCTATATACAAGAGCGTTTTTTCCAAAATGTCCCATCCCTTCACTCCCATGCATTCATAAAAAGCAATGTTGGGTTTGTAGGCCACGCAATGATCGCGTGTGGCATCGATGATGGCTTTATTGAAATCCAGGACGGAAACGCCCGAAGGGATTTTAGCCGGATCGGTATCCAGTCCCACACACAGGCAAGATCGACGTTGCTGAATGAGGCTGATGAGCTTGTTTCTATCCATGCGGCAAATATTGGTATGAGTCCGTATTTTCGCAGCCCGAATTTTTACACAAAATCAATGAAAATACTTGTCTGTATCAGTAAAGCTCCGGATACCACATCCAAAATCGCTTTTACTGACAACAATTCCAAATTCGACGAAAACGGCGTGCAGTATATCGTGAATCCTTACGATGAATGGTATGCCCTCGTTCGCGCCCTCGAATTGAAAGAAACATTGGGCGGATCGGTCACCATTATTTCAGTGGGTGCTGCCGACTACGAACCCGTTATCCGCAAGGCTCTTGCAATCGGCGCTGACGAAGCTGTCCGCATCGATGCTGCCGAAAGCGACTCGCTTTTTGTTGCGAAACAAATTGCGAACTACGCCAAAGGCAAAGGATTCGACATCGTTTTCTGTGGAAAAGAAACCATCAACTACAATGGTTCGGTGGTTCCCGGTATGATTGCGGAACTCCTTGATATTCCTTATGTAGCCCTCGCTCATAAAATTGATATCGCCGGAAATACAGCGACGATCGAACGCGAAATTGTTGGCGGCGAAGAAGTGTTGGAAGTAAATACGCCATTCGTGATCAGCGCCGCAAAAGGCATGGCCGAGCAGCGTATCCCGAATATGCGCGGTATCATGGCGGCCCGCACGAAGCCACTTGCTACCGAAGCTGCATCTGCTGCCGAGCCTTCCACCTCAATAAAAGGATATTCATTGCCGCCAGCAAAAAGCGGTTGCAAATACATCACGCCTGAAAATGCCGGCGACCTCATCAGGTTGTTGCATGAGGAGGCGAAAGCAATCTAACTCAATTATTAATTGTCAATTATTAATTATTAATTATGGCGGAGGTAAATTGTCATAGAAACTGCGAAATTTCAGTTCGAAGTTCTGAATGCAGCCATAATTGATAATTGATAATTAATAATTATTCAGTTTTATACACGAATACATAACACGAAGAGATATGGTATTGGTTTTTGCAGATAATCACAACGGGAAATTCCCGAAAAGTTCTTACGAAGCAGTGGGCTATGGTGCTGATGTGGCTGCCATGATGGGCACTGAAGCTGTTGCCCTCACTTGCGGAAATATCACCGGTGATGGCGGCCTGGGAAATGCAGGTGCTTCTAAAGTGTTGCATGCTTCGGGCATCAACACCAGCGATTCACAGCAGATGTGTCGCCTTATTGTTGCTGCTGCGCAAAAAGTAGGTGCAACTGTAGTCATTTTCTCTCATGACATCGAAGGTAAATTGGTGGCTCCACGTGTTGCTGCTCGCCTCGATGCCGGCCTCGTACCGGGCGCTACCGGACTTCCAACTGCCGATTTTATCGTGAAAAAAAATGTATTCAGTGGAAAAGCCATTGCTGATGTGGCAATCAATACAGCGAATAAAGTGATCACTGTTTTGCCAAATTCTTTGGCGATTAAAAATACCGGTAACACGGCTCCGGTTGAAGCGTTCTCTGCTGAAATCGGCGCTGCAGGCGTGAAAGTAAAAGAAGTAAAAGCCGAAAATAAAGACGGTGAAATTCCACTTCCGGAAGCTGAACTTGTTGTAAGCGGTGGACGTGGAATGAAAGGCCCTGAATTTTGGGCTCCCATCGAAGAGCTGGCGAAAATTCTGGGCGCAGCTACTGCCTGCTCACGCCCGGTGGCCGATATAGGCTGGCGTCCTCACCACGAACACGTGGGTCAAACGGGTGTTACGATTCGCCCGAACTTATACATCGCCGTTGGCATCAGTGGTGCTATTCAGCACCTTGCCGGTGTGAATGGAAGTAAAACGATTGTAGTCATCAACAAAGATCCGGAAGCGCCTTTCTTCAAAGCTGCCGACTATGGAATCGTAGGGGATGCTTTCGAAGTTTTGCCAAAAATCATTGAAGCAGCGAAACAATTTGTGGCTTCTAAATAACCTTGAACGAAACTTTTTCGTTTAGAGCCGCTCAACACTGCCGATGTCAGGAATTCCCATTAATTTCTTACATTCGTCATTGATTTTTTTTTGAATCCTTTCCGGATGAAATGAACAACACGAAGATTGAATTACAGATAGCCGATATTGCCCCGAGTGGCAGTACCAGCGGCGCATACGCCATGGTACTGGCAGAAGTGGAAGGCACACGTCGTCTACCTATTGTGATTGGTGGTGCAGAGGCTCAGGCAATCGCCATCGAGCTGGAAAAAATGACCCCAAGCAGGCCACTCACTCATGATCTTTTCCGCAGCCTGGCCAATTCATTTGCAATTGATATTGAAGAGGTACTCATTTATAACCTGGTAGAAGGCATCTTTTTCGCCAAACTCCTCGCCAACTTCGGTGGAAAAACAGCAGAAATAGACGCTCGCACCAGCGACGCTGTTGCCATCGCCGTCCGATTCAACTGTCCCATTTATTGTTACGAATTCATCTTGGAAACTGCAGGCGTAAGCAGTGAAGATACTGGCGAAGAAATGGAACTCGAAGATGCCGATGTGGATCTGGAAGAGTTGAGCACGGTCGCCGATGCATCCAACCTCAGTCTGGAAGAATTGCAAAAACAACTCGAAAGCGCCCTCAATCATGAGGACTACGAAAAGGCCTCGCGCATCCGGGACGAAATCAAGAAAAGAACGTCGAGCTAATTTCAGTATTTACGGATCTTAGAAATATTCAAAAATTCAAAAATTCAAGAATTCAATTTGAATGTTGAATTTTTGAATACTTGAATTTTGAATTTTGAATTTCGATTGAACCTCTCCCCTTTTGACCTGTAATAAAGTCCGTGATTTTGAAAGCGATAAACGATCGCAGACAAAATCTTCCCTGTACTTCAGGGTTTATCACGACATAAACTTTATTCCAGATGAAAAAAAACAACACATTATTACTTGCTTCACTCCTGTTCCTCACCACCCTGATCGTTTTTGCATGCAACACTGCAGAAATGCAAAAAACAAGAAGCGAAGAAATTTCAGAAGACACCAACAAAAATGTTGAAACCACCAAAAAAGATGTTGACGTTACTTCTGCATATGGTTCAACATCTACCAACGGTTCAACTGCAACAGAAAAATCAGAAGTAACTAAAAGCTCGGAAGAAATTTCTGTCAAAACCACAGAGGCATTGATAGATGCTCCTGCCGCAGAAAGCCCAAAAAAAGCAATCGGTACAGACGATGTGGAAAGCGATGTGGTTCTGGAATCTGTGGAGATTATTGCGCCCCGGTTAGAACATATCGATAAAGCATCATCCGTCATGTGTTTTTCAACAACACCAACCCTTATCAAAAATGTTGCTATCAGTGGCGAAGGAATTTCGGAAAGAAAATTATCAAAAGAAAAATTCAGAGCAGTCGACGACGAAAGTGAATTCATTCCTGCGCCTGACATGGATCGCATCGGCGACTACAAAGAACCGGTCGCTACCACGGTCAGTGGTGCTGCACCTTCCAGTGCCTCAACTGTAAACTCTGCTTTAGCAGGAAAACTCACCGCAGGAGAAATCAACGACTTTCAAAAGTGGAATATGTGGGAGGACATCGCCAGTGGTGAACTTGATGCATACAGAAATATCTGGGGAATGAATCCCACCGGTCGCTACTCTGTATTGGTTCAAACAGAACAAGGAAAACCCATAGTTGATTGTGACATAGAATTAGTTTCCAAAGGCGGAGACGTAATCTGGAAAACTAAAACGGACAACACCGGTAAAGGTGAATTGTGGAGTGGTTTCAACATGAGTGTAGAAGAACGAAAAGCGGATTTCATTCGGGTAAACTACAACGGAAAAACTCTCAAAAACGAAAGACCAAAATCTTTTGACAAAGGCATCAACACTTTCAAAATCCTCACAGGCTGCGACATTCCGGAGGTGACTGATATTCTTTTTACGGTAGATGCAACAGGGAGCATGGGAGACGAAATTGCCTACCTCCAGGCAGAATTGGTGGATGTTGTCAATAAAGTGAAAGACAAACACAAAGACGTTCAACTTCGTTTGGGTTCGGTTTTTTACCGCGATCATGGTGATACTTATCTTACCGTCAACTCACCTTTTAACCAGGACATTCAAATCACGAATGATTTTATAGCGCAACAATATGCAGATGGCGGAGGTGATGGACCCGAAGCTGTAGACGATGCATTCGCTGCAAGTATTGATGAGATGAATTGGAGTGCACGTGCACGCGCTCGTCTGATGTTTGTCATTCTGGATGCGCCGCCTCATGGTGAAAAAACATTTACGGACAAAATGAATCTGTATGTGAAAAAAGCGGCAGAAAAAGGTGTGCGTATTGTTCCGCTCGTTGCAAGCGGTGGTGGTTATGATATTGACAAAAGTTTGGAATATTTGATGAGATGTTGCGCACTGGGCACAAATGGCACCTACGCTTTTCTGACTGACCACAGCGGAGTTGGCGGAGCACACACTGCACCAAGCACTGATAAATACGATATCGAAACTTTGAATGCTTTATTGCTCCGCATCATCGATCAGTTTCTTTTTGTACCTGATTGCAATGTCGAACAATTTGTGATGAATGAAGATCCAGAGGATACTACTGCATTCACAACACAGTTTCCACTGCTCGTTCCGGATTCGTTGAATCATGATTCCATCGTGAATCCGAATCTTCCGACACAAGGAATCTTCACTTTAAAATGTTATCCAAATCCAGCGACAGATTATATCTGGGCTCAAACAAGCGAGCAGGTCAAAGAAATTTTCCTGGCTGACAACTCCGGCAAAATCATAGAACGATTGGTTCCAACTAACACCTTATTCCAAATCGATCTCACCAACTATCCGACCGGCGTGTACTTCCTGAAGGCATGGATCAATGAAAAATGGGCGTCCACGAGGATCGTGGTGGCGAGAATCTGATCGCGTTGAATGTTGTGAGGCGCAGACTTCATTCCGAATCACGAAGTCGTAAGGGCAGAAAATTTTCTGCCCCTGCCCCGCGGGTAATAAAATGAATTCACTTTTTAATGTCGGCATCAAACGTGATCACCCGCGGCTCCTCACCCGCAACGTATATGTACACCCGTTTCACCACGTGATCTTTGCTGCCGAACGGACGAAATCCGATGTCAAGTGTCGCATGCTCACCTGGAGGAATGGTGTATTTATCGAGATGTGGTTCCGTGCATCCACATTCAGCAATCACGCTGTCTATGAGCAAAACAGCGTTGCCCGGATTTTCGATTTGAATGCTTCGTTTTACTTCATCATACTTACCAATAGAACCAAAACTAAATGAATCAAGTTCGAGTTTTAACTCTGCCTTTTTTTGTGTTGGTGAAATTTCACTTACAGATTCTATTTCGATTTTACGTTCAAGACAAGCCGCCCGATTATAGATTGAATTTTTTTCATCCACGAGGTCATCACTCACGGATTTGTCCGCTTTGAATTCTCCAAAAGGAAGTAGCGTGAAAGTTAATCGCGCACCGTTGGCAGCGAGGTCATCGATGTATGGTGCAAAAACGCCGGCGCTGTCCACTCGCAGAAAATTAACGAGACTGGCTGTTCGTCTTTGGGTAAGACTGAGGTTGTAATCTGTCTGTGCGCGCGGACTTGCAAAACCACGCACAGAGATGTCCAAGCTTCTTCCCTTCTGTAATTCTTTGAGTAACAAATCTGAAAATAGATTCAGATCGTTTAATCCCTTGTCCACCTTCAACTCAAAAAAATCATTGGTCATGTCAGTCGCATCCTCCAATTTTTCACCTGACAATCCCTTCGTATTCTCTTTGATATATCGCGGCAAAAGTTTCTTATACGAATGATAGGCCTCACGATAACTCAATGTCGTTGTTGTATCCCAAGTGTCAGGATTTGGTTCGTCATTATGGAAATAAAGGACAACCGGAAGTTCACGCATGAGTGAATCAAGCGTTCCAGTGTATTCAATCTCAGAATGGTCATCGGCACAAACCTTTTGTTCTTCCACAACATAAATGTCATTGCAACACGCGAGATCTGAATCGGCTATAATAGGCCGATTGGAAGTAAAGAAGTGCCAGATGGTATTGTCTGTTTCTTCTGAACTGGAATATCCCAAATCATTGTAAGAACTGTTGTATACACTTCCCACATTTTCCGTTCGTTCGAAAGACGTTCCACTAAATGCTGCACTAAAAATGTCAAAGCCTCCAAAACCCTCATGCCAATTGCTCGAGAAATAAAGTTTGCTATTTGAAAAAAATGGAGTGACTTCATCTCCTTCTGTGTTAATTCTGCTTCCTACATTCTTCGGTTTAGACCAGCCATTCTTATTTGCAGTATACCAAATGTCGAGTCCGCCTTCGCCACCTTCTCTGTCTGAAACAAAAAACAAATACTCTGCACCATTTATACTTGCTGAAAAAGGCATCGTGTTGACAGTTCCTTCAGCGTTAATCAGTTCCAAAGAAGTGACATCATTCAAAGCGTTTCCATCAAAACTTGCAGAGAAGATTTGAGTTGACACACCATTTCCACGACTGAAATACGCGTGATCGTTGTGCAATGAAAAATTCGCATTCGAAGTTTGAGTATCAGCATCCATGTTTCTGACCTGTTCAATATCCGAGGAAAGAAACGCCAGTGTGTCTGCCGCCAAATCCGATGCCTGCACATGCCAATCAGCCACTTTCATTTTCCATTTCTCACCTTCATATCCCGAAAAAAACAATTTGCTCTCAATCAGGTGTGGTGCAATTTCACTTTCTCCTGAATTGATATTTTCCGGCAATCTGGAAATAGTTTTAAGGTATGACTTACAACCTAAAGCTGGCGTGACACGGACACTTTTATCATCCAGTTTCCTTTGGCCGTAATGATCCATCGCCCAGACAGCACTCTTGGTTTCATGCGCTGCACGTTTGATCAGATCACGACTTCCGGTTGACTTGTGCTTCTTGATGTATTTCTTAAAATTGCGCTGTGCATCCTCATATTTTCCATTCTGCTTTTGCATCAATGCGAGCCAGAATAATCCATCAGGATTTAGGGTTCCATTGTCTTTGTCGTAATTTTTTTGATATAATTTCTCCGCGAGCAACGATCGATGAATCTGTCTTGCTGCGTCTGCACATCGTTGGGTCAATTCAAATGAAGACGTATCGAGCTGATATCCTTGCTCAAAATAACTAAACGCTTCATCCCATTTCTGATCAGCCACAGCGCGATCTCCAGCCTTTAGATACTGCGCAGGTGATTGTGCCTGTCCCACAATTTTCATGAGTAAAAAGCACATGAACATAGGAAGAAAAAAACTTCCTTTTCTTTTCAACTCCTGCTTTCTTCTATTACAATGCACGTTAAATATCAGCTTTTGTATTAATCTTGCTTCAATGTTAATCATAATTGACCGAAATGTCAATTTCAGCCTTACGTTTTCTGGAGAATAAAATGAAGAGTCCCAACACCAACCGCATTCTGATGTATACCATGATTGCCATCATTGCAATCGCGACCTATATGACCATCAACAGCTATTACACTCAACTGGCGATTTACGAAGAAAAGGAGATCTTCAAACTGGATTGCATCGCCAATGCTGTTGCCTATAAAATTTCCGGTGAAGAATATAAATCTCTGATCGATCGCTTTCCAACTGCGCAAGACAGCTCAGATGCGACATCTGATCCGAGCTATCAGAAAATTTTCAAGCAGCTAAGTGGCGCAGTTAAGATGACAAAAGTGCCTTCCGAAATTCATACTGTTATCAAAGATTCCACTACCAACAAGTTTAAACTTGCGGTGGTGAGTGATGATCAAAAATGGTTGACTGAACTCTCCGGTCCTTCTCCACTCGACTCGTTGTACTCAAAAGGTGGAATGATTGGCCGGTTTACCACGCAAGATGGTACGCCTTCTATTGGTGCAATTTCACTGATTAAAAATTCGAATATGGAGCCGGTAGGCGTTCTTCAAGTCAATGAAACGTTTGATAGTTTTATCAAAAAATCCCGCAATCAGATCTATTTCAATATCATCCTCTCGCTTGTTTTTATTTCTGTCATTGGCATTCTAATGTTTTTTAGTGTAAAAAGCATTTTGAAAAAACAACTCAAACTTGCGAATGAACGCCAAGAGCTGGAACAGATGCGCACAGAATTGTTGGCTAATGTTTCGCATGATATCCGAACACCGCTTGCAAGCATTCATGGTTATGTAGAAACCTTGTTAATGAAAAAAGATACGCTAACAAAAGAACAAAATGAAAAATACTTGAACACTACTTTGCAGAGCACAGAGAAGCTGAAAACCATGGTGGACGAACTTTTCGAATTGTCGAAACTTGAAAACAACGAACGCAAACTCAACATTGAATCCTTTGACATCTCCGAAATTATTCAGGATGCTGCGGCTGGCTTCAAAATGGAAGCTCAGGAAAAAGGTGTCATCCTGGAAACCATTCTTCCATCCTCGCGGCCAAAAGTGAAAGCTGATCTGGCGTTAATCGATCGTGTACTGAGTAATCTGCTCAGCAATGCCCTAAAACATTGCGAAAAAGGTGATCACATTTTTCTGGAAGTTCTGACCACCGGTGACGATGTGATCTTATCTGTGAGAGATACAGGCAACGGAATTTCACCAGAAGACTTGCCACACATTTTTAATCGCTTCCACAAAGGAAAAACGACCAAACCTGGTACCGGATTAGGTTTGGCCATTGTAAAAAGTATCCTTGACTTGCACCACGCTACCTGCAAAGTGGAAAGCACCCAAGGCTCAGGCACCTCGTTTTCATTTCATCTGGAACAAGCATAATCCGATCTTCGCTTCTACAACAGTATATCATCGACAGCACTTATACGAGATGGCAAATCTTTTTCGCCAAGAATATCTTTGAGATCAATTTCAATATTTCTACACATCGAGGAAAGAGGCACGTCATTGATCAAAGACTCAAAAGGATTTTCGCTGTAGTCTCCTACCAATTCCATCGTCATCAAAAACCAGGAAGTCAACACAGAGAATGGAATGACCATCCATACAAAATTCTCGCTGACTTCACTGAATGATTTGAGCAATGAAAACGGCAACAGGATGACGAATATCCAGATGAAAACTGAACTGAAGAAAGCGTATTGACGCGGAAATGGAAAATTCTTAATACGCTCAGCTCCTCCTTGATTGTTGAGTAGACTTTGGATGAGCTTCTGCAAGTCGACATGTCTGAAATCCTCGATCACATTCTGCACACGCAATTTCTCCAGATCGCGGCTTTGTTCAGAGATCAGATAAAGTGCCGTATTCTGAGCTTTCATTGCTCTTTCAAATTCTTCCTTTTCGAGAAAAGACTCAATAGACTCTTTCATTTCAACCGGACCATACAATGGCGCCGTTTTTTCTCTGTACTGATTATTGTACCATTTGTCATGCTCCCATGTTTGTCGGCGACGCAATTGAACACGCAACGCATTCACGTATGCAATGTGCCTATAAATCAATTTGCGTTTCCACTTTTCAATTTCTGAATCCGGCAATGCTTCCGGTCTGAACTGATTCCCGAGATAATCACGAATGCTTAACGCCCAGGAGCGGCTATCATTCGCAATGCCTCCCCAAATCCTTCTTGCTTCCCACAACCGATCATAACTGGAATTATTTTTAAAGCCTATGTAAAACGCCGTGGCAGTTCCAATCAAAGAGACCGGAAGAAATGGTATTGCTATCCAAAGGCACTCAGCATAGCGGTAAAGCATGACGGCGATCAGGGATATTGCTGTGAACTGCAAAACATTGAACCAGCCGAATGACCAGATGATCCGAAATTTAATATTTCTTTTTACGTACATAGATGCAGTGGTTTGTTGACTATATAATTCTTGTGACAAACGTAGTCAGAGGCTGCATTAAAAAAAACTAACAAGCCCATCAAATATCTTCGCACAAGAAATAGTACGAATGAGCACAGACAAGTTCAGTGACCGAATCATGAAATTCAACCGAAATCTTTCATTCACCGGTAAACTTCCCGCGGGTGTCGCTGTGATGAATCCATTTCGCGAAAACCCAAGCGTAATTGATGTCGCCAATACGTTCTATCAAAAGTTCTTCGCAGACAACAACGAACGCCATCTGATTTTGGGCATCAATCCCGGCAGGCTTGGCGCCGGTGCCACCGGCATTCCATTTACAGACCCCAAAAGACTTGCATCAAATTGTGGAATTGAAATCCCTGGTATTCAGACACACGAACCATCCAGTGTTTTTGTCTACAAAGTCATTGATGCCTTTGGAGGTCCGGAAATTTTCTACCAACGATTTTATATTTCTTCCATCTGTCCGCTGGGTTTTATAAAAGAAGCTGAAGGAAAAATGACAAACTACAACTATTACGACAGTGCTGCATTGATGAAAAGCATAAGGCCTTTTGTTGTCCGATCCTTGAAGCAACAGCTTGAATTCGGCGTCAATAGAAAAGAATGTTATTGCTTCGGAACGGGCAAAAATTTCAAGTTCATCCATGAACTCAATGCAGAGTATCACTTTTTCGAAAAAGTGACGGCTCTCGAACATCCGCGATACATCATGCAATACAAATCAAAAGAAATGGATTTCTATCTGGATCATTACTTGAAAACGCTGAATAATCAGGCCTGATCGCCCTTCTGCAAGCTCCACCGGTGAGGTGTTTTCATGGTTATTTTTGCCACATGATTTTAGCAAGCGTGAAAGAAAAACTCGATAATATCCATGACGCCATCGAAGACGTCAGAATCGGCAAAATGGTCATCGTTGTAGATGATGAAGACCGTGAAAATGAAGGTGATTTTATTGTGGCGGCGCGCCATGTTACCCCGGAAATCATCAACTTCATGACTAAACATGGAAGAGGATTGATTTGTGTGGCGATCACCGAACAACGATGCAATGATCTGGAATTGGATATGATGGTCACCCGCAATACAGATCCGCACAAAACGGCTTTTACCATTTCAGTTGATCTTTTGGGACATGGATGCACAACAGGTATCAGCGCTCATGATCGTTCCAAAACGGTGCAGGCACTCATCGACCCAACCATGCAACCGTCTGATTTCGGACGACCCGGCCATATTTTTCCGTTGAAAGCAAAAACCGGAGGCGTATTGAGAAGAACAGGTCATACGGAAGCGGCTGTTGACCTTGCACGCATTGCAGGTCTGGAACCCGCCGGTGCTATCGTTGAAATCATGAATGATGATGGAACCATGGCTCGTCTGCCTCAACTCATGGAGATTGCGGAAAAATTCGATTTGAAAATTATCTCCATTCGCGACCTGATTGAATATCGTCTCAGCAAAGAAACTTTGGTTGAAAAAGTTACTGAGATGCCCTTCTCTACTGTTTATGGTGATTTTACTTTCACCGGATTCAGACAAACAATAGAGCACAAAGAATACATCGCATTAGTGAAAGGAACCTGGAATGATGATGAGTCGATTCCCGTTCGGGTGCATTCCTGCAATATCATCGGTGATATTTTTAATACAATCAAAGGAAGTACCGGATCGCAACTCGATTCAGCCATGAAATTGATTCAAGCTGAAGGAAAAGGTGTACTCGTATACATCAACCACTTGCAACCCGGAGTAAGTCTTTTAGATGAAATGCGCGATCTTACTGAAAGACAAAAATCAGCTCCGTTGCCCATGGACAATAGAGATTTCGGAATTGGAGCGCAAATTTTGCGTGCACTGGGAGTCAAAAAAATGAAACTCATCACTTCACATCCGACTGCAAAACGAAGTGGATTGGAGGGTTACGGATTGGAGGTGACGGAGTATGTGGGGATAGAGGCTAGAAGTGAGAAGTGAGAGGTGAGAAGAGAGAAGAGAGAAGAGAGAAAAAAAGCCTCCACAAAATTTACCGAAGTAAATCATGTGAAGGCTTTTCCCTTTCATAACCTTCCCCTAATTCATCATCAGCGCATTTTTCGCCAACGTATTATTTTTATGCTGCATCACGAAAAAATACAATCCATTTCGCATGGACGATTTTGAGTGACTGATCTTGTATGTCCTTCCCTCCTCTGCAACACCGGAATACACATTCTCGATTATCTGACCCGTGTTATCATATAAGTCTATCGTCACCGGTCCGCTTTCCTGCACGCTGTATTCAATCACAAATTGTTGACGAGTGCCGTTCATGACGTTCATCGCCATCGCTTCCGCTGATGCAACGGCCGCGTTGCTGACAGGATCATGCAACACGTTAATAATCTGTACGTGGGTAGAAACATTGCCGGCGCAATCTTGTGCAATCCAACGTCTCGTAATTTGTTGTTCAGGACAACAATTGGTTTCAGTGATCACATCTCCATGACCACTCACCGGCGCTCCGTTCAAAATACCATTAAATAAAAACCAGCCACTCATTCCATATTCTGCATTGCGATTATTAGCGGCCTGTCCAATCTGAAATCCGTAGTAATAAGTTATCGGTGCGTGTGTAAGTGTTAATACCGAACCAGCGAGGAGGTTCGCACCGGTAAGTGTGCTCGTTGGATCGAGTTCATAATAGAACCAATCTTCGTAATGATTTCCAGCAAGATTCAGATCATCCTTATAGCTTCTTCCCATTGCACTCCAATCCGTCCAATTTCTTCTGCTCACTAATTTCAAATCCAGTATCCAACTTTGTCCGGGATTGGTTGTGTTGTAGACCTGACCGGTAATATGAGCAGTGCCATTTGTATCATCTCTGGTGATGATTCCATCATTGGCACCAAAAACGTAATTGATCGTGATGCCATTTAATCCCGGCAACCAAAGTGCAATTGGTCCAAATGGAGAGTCCGCTGTTTGCAATGAACAAATACTGTCTGCACCATTCACTGTTGTAATTTCTTCATTAAACATCACAGCGATGTTATCGTTGCAATTATCTGAAGCGCTAAGTATATCTGCATCAGGAATATCACTACATACAACATTTATGTCTGCAGGCAGGTCGGAAAATACCGGACCACTTGTATCCTCTACAATAATTTCTTGTAAATGAATATTTTGATTGCCACATACATCAGTAGCTATAAAAATTCGGGTCAATGTGTATTCTGTTGCACACGTTGAATTCAAAATACTCTCCTGTGATTCGAGCATGAATGAATTGCAATCTTCTACAGTTGGCATAACCAATACAGGAACCTGATCGCAGGATACAGTTACATCTTGCGGCAATGTTGTGAATTGTGGCAATTCATTATCTGTAATGTTAATCATTTGGATTCCGACTGCCGTATTCCCACAATCATCTGTAACCGTCCATCTCCTTGTAATAGTTTGTGTGCATCCTGTCCAGATCGAAATTTCATCATAAACCGGTTGTAGATCTGACGAGCAATTGTCAGTAGCGACAACGTTCGCGTTGGGAATTTCTTCACCACAATTTATGCTGATGTTTTCAGGAACATTCAACACGACCGGCGACACATCATCGCTTACATAAATATTCTGAACGAATGAACTCGCGTTGCCACAACCATCAGTTGCTGTCCAACTTCTTTGAATAACGTACGGACATCCACCAGAAATAATTTGTTCATTACTTGATACGGTTACTTCCGAACATCCATCCACTGCATTCAACTGTTCAAATGTCGGCACTGCACCGCAAGTCACAGTCAACTCCTGAGATGGTGTATTCAAAAACTGAGGCGGTACATTATCCGTGATAGTGATGGTCTGTGTTGCAGTCGTTGTATTACCGCACAAATCGGTTGCAATCCAGTTACGCGTGATCATGCTTCCACAAGTCAATGATTCTTCGAATTCGAAATACATGGTAGTCAGATTTGTACCCGCACAATTATCAGAAGCAGAGGCATTCGCAGCCGGTGGTATAAAATCGCCACAATTCAATTGAAGATTTGCCGGCACACCCGTCCACACCGGTGGCGCAGTATCACTTACATAAATCGCTTGTGTTGCAATGGCAGTATTACCACACATGTCCATTGCTGTCCAGGTTCTTACTATTTGATAATTGCATCCATCACCAATCATTTGTTCGCTGAATTGAACTTGTACTTGCGCAGAGCAATTGTCAGTTGCAGTGACATTGGCAACTGCCGGAACATTTCCGCACGCCACAAACGTGCTATATGGAACACCTAGCAATACCGGATTGGAAGCATCTACTACATGAATAATTTGGGTAGCATTCGACGTG
>JANOVT010000226.1:0-31188 GCA_031417525.1 Flavobacteriales bacterium
CCCAAATATTTTATGGTCCGATTGCAGAGTTCGCAGATGAACATATCAGCGTCATACCTGACTTCATCGCCAATTGTGGAATGGCGCGTGTATTTGCGTACCTTATGAGTGATGGGGATGTGGATATGACTGACAATGGAATATTTAGTGATACGTCTGAGACCATTCGTATTGCATTGGATCAAGTGCATCAACGAAATAAAAACAAAGTGGGAATTACGAGAAGCGCTTTTGAGATTGCGTTGAAGAAACTTGTCTGAAATCAAAATTCAATGATTCAAAAATTCAATGATTCAAATTAGATTGCCGTTTTATTTCGCATAGGCTTGAAACCACCACATAGTGGCAAGCAAGGGCTCAAAGGAATTTCACACAAAGAACACAAAGCTGACACCGAACCATCTCGTCCTAATTCACCCCACCACTCATGTCATCGATCTTTCGATTTGATTTTCATGAGAAGATGACGCCTGGCAATTAGGAAATGAGTTAACCTTTACATCAAATGAAGACCTAAACTTTTGTGACCTTTGTGTGAAATTCCTTTGTGACCTTTGTGGTTTCAAGAAAATGTAGCTGAACACCTCAATCCTAAATTGAACAATTGAATCTTTAAATTTTTGAATACTTGAATACTTGAATAACCTCCTGAATGAGTATAGCAATTCTGATCATATTTATTGTTGGATATGTCTGCATCGCAGCGGAACATACTATCCGTATTGACAAGGCTGCGACGTCGTTGATCACTGGTGTTTTGTGCTGGACACTTTATTTTATGGGAACACACGAGGTCGTTCCTCATATGCAATCTTATTACGATGCGTATTCTACCTTTTCGAATAGCACAGGAAGCGGCACCGCTGATATTCACTCATTCTTAGACTTTCGTTTGTTGCATCATCTGCAAGAAATTGCCGGTATTCTTCTTTTTCTGATGGGAGCCATGACTGTGGTAGAATTGATCGATGCACATGAAGGTTTTCGAGTGATTACAGATCGCATTCATTCAACGAACAAGGTAAAACTTCTGTGGATCATTAGTTTGCTGGCGTTCTTTCTTTCAGCGGCTCTCGATAATCTCACGACGGCAATCGTGATGGTGAGTCTAAGCAGAAAACTAATTTCGGATCAGAAGACTCGCTGGTTTTATGGAGGCATGATCATCATCGCAGCGAATGCAGGAGGTGCATGGTCGCCTATCGGTGATGTGACAACTACGATGCTTTGGATTGGTAAGCAGATCACAGCAGTTCCGGTGATGACAGAAATATTCCTCTGCAGTTTGCTGAGTCTTTTAATTCCATTAGCTGTTCTTTCTTTCGTGATGAAGGGAAATGTAGAGCGACCTGTGCAAGCCGCCGACAACGCTCATTCCATTCCATCTCGCGAACGCAATACAATTTTCATTTTAGGTGTGGGCGGCTTATTATTTGTTCCGGTATTCAAAAGCATCACCCATCTTCCACCATTTATGGGAATGATGTTTTCACTTGGTGTTATTTGGTTTGCTACCGAATTACTTCATGGAAAAAAAATCATGGAAGAAAAATCGCGATTCAGCGCATTGCAGGCACTGCGAAAAATTGATATGCCTTCCGTTTTATTCTTCCTCGGAATTCTCCTGGCAGTAGCTGCTGTTGGCGAAGTCGGGCATCTTCTCACATTAAGTGGATGGCTTCGTGATCACCTCGGAAATATTTACGCGATCAATATCGCTATTGGACTATTGTCTGCCGTAATTGACAATGTTCCTCTTGTTGCGGCAAGCATGGGGATGTATGACATAACACCCGCGATCACCGGAGATGGCTGGTCGGATATGTTTTTGCAAGACGGCCCGTTCTGGCATTTTCTTGCCTACACCGCGGGAACCGGAGGAAGTATTCTCATCATCGGTAGCGCTGCGGGTGTTGCTGTGATGGGTATCGAAAAAATATCGTTTATGTGGTATCTGAAAAATATCGCGCCCTGGGCACTGCTTGGATATTTTGCCGGTTGCGGGGTGTATATTCTGGAGATGATGATGATGTCATCATAATGTCCAAATCAACTTTCTGAACCGATAGTACGCTTCGCTCATCAAGTCATAAGGAAGCGTTTTAACTCTCCGAATCTCGGCTCCTCGGCGAATCTCGGCGAGAGACAAGATGTTTTGATTAAGTATTTCCTTTCGCTCGCTTAATATTATCTCGCTTCGCTCGCTAAAACTTATTTCGCGCCGAGATTCGCCGAGGAGCCGAGATTCGGAGAGTTTTCAGGAGGGGAAGAAGATGAAATAACTCTGTTATCACATTTTGTCGAGTGAAACCAAAACGACTCCGCCGATAAAAATTCGGAGCGCAATTATTTCCCACATGGGAAAAGTGAAGTAAGGTGCATGGTCCTGCAAAATAGAAATCATTCAAATCTTAAATATCAACCGGACAATGGTTCGACAAGCGCACCATGACAAGCTCAATTTATCAAGTCAGAGGCCGCTACGCGGCCTCCAATCTATTCCCATGGATTGTCATGGTGAGCTTGTCGAACCATCTTTTGCGTTTTATCTGGAAAGCAATAACTCCAAACGTTGAACTCCAAACTATTCGGAATAAACCACATCGAATAACTCTGCTCCTGCATAAAAGTGAATGGTGATGATACTGCGCAATTTTCCTCCTGAATTTTTTTCAATGGCCAGACCGTAGTCATCTGTGATTTGCTCGAGCACTCCCGTAACACTTAGATCATCTATCGATGTTGTTTTTTTCAATGCCGACATCAACGGACGAAAGGCCACAACGTGTGTGTCATAATCCAATGAGTCCTGTAAAACTGGATCAAAACCCAAGACAGAAAGAATGGAAATATTTCTTGAAACAAATGCTTCTTGATAATTCAACACTTTGCTTAAGTTACAAATGCCTATCGAAGGATTAATCACTCCATCCACCATCTTTAATTTTTCTGTCTTCAATTCTTCCAATGAAGCGAGCAATCTGAATCCACTCTTTTTATCGAGCTGTTTCATGTTAGCGCGCATCGTCTTCATTTCACTTTTGCTCACTTCGTAATGCTCCATAAATTCTGCATCATCCTTTGGCGCATACAACCAGATCTCCATAAGTGATGCGTCCTTTTTGAATAGCTTCGAAAAGGAATGCATGCGATGCAGGTGCCTCACGCCGAATCGCAACAACTCCTTCTCAAGTTCCAAATCGAGATGATTTTCTATCAAAACATTTTTCCCACGCACAAATGGTTCGCGGGCAGATTCGCTCATCCTTCGATAGTTATCGGTACCGCGTGTTGTGCGCACATCCACATCTTTCAATCCCGATTTGGTTTGATTCATTTCGTCGATGAGTCTGAGATTCGTTTCATCAAATGTTTCACCGTCGGTATTTTTTGCGGCGCGTTTTAAATAGACAAACTCATCGAAAGCTTCATCACTCGCTTTGAAAGGAATATTGAATAATTTCCGCAAGGCATTAGCCTCATGGATGTCCAACTTTTTTCCCATCATCAACGCATAAAGTTCTTCGCCGCCGGGCTCAGATAAAACCTGACGAACACTTACCGGCAATAATTCCGTCTGCATCATCTGCAGGCGCATCGATGGCGATAGACCTTTGGTGCTTTCATATGATTTCAAAATTGTGGAAGATTCATCAAGATCATCCATATAGATGACTTCAAAATCTTTGATTCTTTTCCCGGCAACATCATCACCGAGCGTGTACAAATCTTCGAGTCCACCGGCACCACGTCGCGTATTGCGCGCAAGATCGTCGAATTGAGAGGCGTGATAAAAATCGTCTGACTTTCCGGCCAAACGCCCGACATCATCCATCTTGCTGCCGCACATACGAAACAAGGCAACGAACATTCCGCCAATCACCACGAATATTTTCGCGATGCCGCCGGCGTTGGAGTTATTTCCTGCGAAGAGAATCACTTATTCTGAATATTGGAATTTACCTGTTTTCGATTTGTAAAAGAAATCTAACTTTATTGGGAGGCTTCAACCTACATACTAAGGAAAAACACGGTAGATGTCTTTCCTGTGCAATACTCTGCCAAATTCGACAGTTTCTCCCTCGACAAAAATTCCAATTCTATAATCACCCATTTTTATTCGATAAGCACTTCTGTGCCCGGAAAGTTTTTTGATGTTCGGAATATCACTCAACTTCTCAGAAGATTCAACTTCCAGAATTATCTTTTCGATCTTGTCCTTTATTTTTACCGAAGATATTTTTTCGAGTTCTTTGACGAACCTCAAAAGGAACTCTGTTTCATTTAGATCGCAATTTCTTCAATGCAGTTTCGCGACTAACCTTTTTTGATCTGTCGGCTTGTTTCATTAAAAGGGATAAGCCTAAATCTTCGATCTCGTCAATATCAATTACTTGCGAAGTCATTACTAACTTATTTAGCAATTCTGTCAGAAATTTCATTTCAGAATTACTACTCGACTTTATAACAAGCGCTTTCATTTCAATATTCTTTCTACAAAAATAAGTATCCACCGCGCACTCGTGTCCATTCATCCGTGGAATAATGGAACCGATCTTTCAAGAACGAACAGCTATCAACACCCTCCACTAAATAAGTTTTCTTGACCCTCCACACGAAAACACAATTCATCCACAACTTTCGCGTTCGATGATGCAGGCAATCTGCATGGTCGTTATTGCTCACCCATTTCTGTAAAACTACTTTTTGAAATCATGGATATTCTCTTTTTTCTCCAGGAAAATCTTTCAGGCGCTCTTCAAGATGCTGCCGGTTCAGTAAATCCTCCGGCTGTGCATGCGCCCGTTGGTCACTTCAGTGTTTTTGATCAGTTGCTAAAAGGCTGGTACATCTACTTGCCTCAGTTAGTGATGAGTGTGATTGCTGTGTACGTCATCATCGAACGTTCTTTGACCGTTAACCGTGCGGATAAGGAAGAGTTGAATTTCATGACGAAAATCAAAGAGTATGTGAGTCAGGGTAAACTTGATAGTGCGAAAAATCTTTGCAGCACATCGCAGACTCCAGTTGCACGTATGATCGAAAAAGGAATCAGTCGTCTTGGATTGGGAAAATCTACCAAAGACATCAAAGAAGCCATCGAAAATGTCGGTCGAGTGGAAACTGCCAAACTCGATCGCAACGTGGGTATCCTCGCTACCATTTCCGGTATCGCTCCGGTATTCGGATTCCTTGGTACTGTATTCGGTGTGATCATCATCTTCCGCGATATTGCTGAAAGCGGAAGTCTGCAAATCGGCACCGTATCCGAAGGTCTTTACCTGAAAATGATTTCATCGGCTGTCGGACTGATCGTGTTTATGATCGCCTACATAGGCTACAACACGCTCGTTACACGCATCAATAAAGTGGTGAATAAGATGGAATCACAGGCGCTTGAATTCATGGATATTCTGGAAACACCTTCAAACTAAACAACCATGAATTTCGGCAGAAGAAATAAAGTTCATGTGGAGCCTGCGATGTCAGCACTGTCTGATATCATCTTCATGCTCCTGATCTTTTTTATCATCGCCAGTACTCTCGCGGTGAATGGAGAACAAGTGAACTTGCCTAAAACGGCAACTGGAACTCCTACTCAATCTACTGTTACCGTCACAATCACCAAAGATTTACGCTACCTCGTCAACTCTAATGAAGTTGCTAAAGATGAGGTAGAGCTGAAGTTACAGGCAATGCTTTCGAGCAGCGCAGATAAAAAAGTTGTGTTAAATATTGACCGGGATGTACCAACTGGTGAAACAATTGAGTTGTTCGCTGTACTGAAAGAAAATGGATGGCAACCATTCATTGCAACGAAACCCAAAGAAGAATAAAATGAACGCAGTATTTCCCAATGACAGAAGATGGTCACTTACGGGAACCATCCTGTTCCATGCATTATTAATTGCTTCCCTTTTCCTGCTCAAAGACTGTGGCGGTGGTGGTGGAGGCAATAACGGATTTGGCTACACAGGCTTGATGTCAATGGATGTGGCTGCAATCGGTAATGAAGTAGATGGCTGGGGTGACCAACCGGAAGAAGAAGCTCCTGTTCAGAACACTGTAACTGATCCTGTTGTGGATGATAATTCGGCTGCTATCTCCGATGAAAGCGCCACTCCGGAAACTCCTACGGTGAACAACAAGCCAAATGAAAAGCCCACCACCAAACCAAAAGATCCGAATACAAAACCAGTCAAAGAAGAGAAACCCAAACAGGTTTCCGGTGGATTGAACAATGCACTTGGCAATATCAATAAAGGTGGCAACGGCACTACTTCCGGTGGTGGTAATCAAGGTGCTCAGGATGGAAGTATCGATGGCAAGGGCGTGATGAATGGTGGTGGAAGCACCGGTGATGGTGGTGGACAAGGTGGTGGAAGTGGAACTGGAACTGGCACCGGAACAGGTCCTGGCTCGGGTCCGGGAAGTGGTGGAATGTCATCTGATTATACCCTTGCAGGAAGATCGATGAGTCGCAGACCTTCGATCAGCGAAACTGCACCAGACGAAGGTGTGGTGGTCGTCGATATCTGGGTAGACAAAAATGGTAACGTCACAAAAGCTGTTGCAAATCCTGCGAAATCAAATTCGATCAATTCGCAACTGTATAAGCTGGCTGAAAAAGCCGCTAAACAGGCTAAGTTCAGCACCAGCACTTCTAATGAACAGAAGGGAGAGATCAAGATAACGTTCAAGTTGAACTAGGATCTGTGTCGCACACGGCACCTTGTCTCCCAGCGAAGTAAGGGCAGAAAATTTTCTGCCCCAACACGTGTAACTTGCGGGGTTGGTTCCTTACCCATCCAAATCGATGAATTACGCTCAGGCTCTCAACTACATGTACGCCCAACTCCCGATGTTTCATCGCATCGGACCGGCGGCCTATAAACCCGGGCTCGACAATACCTACGCACTTCTTGAAATCGTCGGCAATCCGCATATTGGTTTGAAATGCGTGCATGTTGCCGGTACCAATGGCAAAGGCAGCACTTCACACCTCATCGCATCTGTGTTGCAGGAATGCGAATACAAAACCGGACTTTACACTTCACCTCATCTCAAAGATTTTCGCGAAAGAATTAAAATCAACGGCGCGATGATTCCGGAAGAAGATGTTACTCTCTTCGTGAATTCATTTTACAAGGAGTGGGAAAAAATTCAGCCCTCGTTTTTTGAGATCAATGTGGCGATGTGTTTCTGGTATTTCGCAAAAGAAAAAACGGACATCGCTGTCATTGAAACCGGACTGGGTGGTAGACTCGATAGCACGAATGTGGTGGATCCCGTTATTGCGGTGATCACCAACATCGGCATGGATCACATGAATCTTCTGGGCGATACCATTGAAAAAATCGCGTGGGAAAAAGCCGGAATTATTAAGCAGAACGCGCCGGTCGTCATTGGAGCCATGCGCGATGAAGCACGTCAAGTCATGATACAAAAAGCGGATGAAATGCATGTCTCGATTTTTGATTCGTCGTTATCAGACATAAAAAAAATTCCTCTATCTGCACTTAAAGGAAATTATCAGGAGGAAAATCGCCGGACGGCATTTGTAGCGCTAGAGCTATTAAAACCATACTTTCCATCGATCACTGAAGAGTATATCGCCTCAGGCTTTTCAAATGTGGTAAATAACACTGGATTGATGGGTCGATGGCAACAGCTTGCTGAAAAACCATTGATCATTGCCGACGTTGCTCACAACGAAGACGGACTGAATTTCGTGCTGAAACAAATCAGTGAAACTCCTCACTCTCATCTGCATTTTGTGCTTGGACTTGTCGCCGATAAAGATGTGGAACGTGTGCTGAAATTATTGCCTACAACTGCTACCTACTATTTCTGCAAAGCAAATATTCCTCGTGGATTGGATGCAGACATTTTGAAAACAACGGCAAGTCACTTTCAACTAAAAGGTGAGTCATATACTTCGGTAGAAAAAGCTTTTTCCACTGCGAAAAAAAATGCAAAGGAGGATGATCTGGTGTTTGTGGGTGGTTCAGTGTTTACGGTAGGGGAAGTACTTTGATAATTCAAAGCTTCATATGATGTCGGTGCTCATTGTCTGTAGTAGGATTTGTAGGATTGAAGGATTATAGGATTCTCGTAACAATCTATCACTTACAGAAAAATCCTACAATCCTTCAATCCTACAAATCCTATTTCAGACAATGGGATACAACACCGGCCTCGATGGCGAAGCGTCATTCTCAAACGGTGCAACTTGCAAATTCAGCAAGTAAGTTCCATCCACAATTTCATCTTTTACAAAAACAAATTCCGTAATGGTGCAATGCTTTCTGCTTTCGCCCGGATATTTCCAGAATGCATGATGTGCTTTCAACAGACCACCATCCTCTTCCCGATCGACGGAAGGAAGATCCACTAACAGATGCTCCACATTTATTTCAGCCAGATATGCTAGAGCTTCTTCTGTGAAGTAGGGAAAATTGGTGTCCGAATAATTCTGGCGCAATTTGTCTGAAGTGTTCGGCAACGTGCGTAACACCAATGCCTCCGGTCTTTTATCTCCGAGTTGTGTTTTGATCAATGATGCATTGATGATCCGATCTCCCTTTTTCATCCATACGGATTCTTCTGTTGCTACGATCGGTGTTAGTGTGATCAATTGCGAAATGAAAAAATACCGTTCGAGTATTTGGTTAACGCTAATGAGTTCAGCCGAAATATGACCGACACTCTCGGTATGTGTTCCGTGCCCATGTGGATTAAAGTGAATGTCATTAAAATTCACTGCGCCTCCGAGTTTTATACTGCCGGTAAAATGCCTGTTGATGACGGGCGAAATACGAAGTGGATCAACATACCACGCACGCGGACCGGTCGATGACAGCGGAATAGAAATGTCGTGGCCAAGTGTGAGGTCGGTCGTGTATTCGGTGCCGGAGATGGTGATTTTGGTGAACATCATGGATGCAAATGACGATACGAATTCATCATCGATGCATATGTGGAATTAAAATTATTCTTCGGGGCGCGTAAGGGCAGAAAATTTTCTGCCCTTACCTCGTGTGTAATCATATATGCGTGTGCGACACCAGCGGTTGTCATCACACGATGAAAAAATCCGACGCGATTTTATCCGCCATCAACATGCCTTCCTTCGTGAGTGTCATCACGTTTTCTTTCACAACCAATTTGCCGCCTTCAGCCAAATCAAAAATCATTTCGTCATATTCTTTCAAAAAATCGAAGTGATATTTACTTCGCATGATAACATTGTCCACGCCCCATTTTGTGCGAAGCCCTGTCATGATGTATTCATTGATGCGCGTGCGTTCATCCAGATCTTCTTTTTCAAAATTCAATTGATCCTTTTCAAGTGAGCGCGTATACACCGAGTTATTTGAAACATTCCATTGCCTGCTTTCTCCATCAAATGAATGCGCCGATGGCCCGATACCCAGGTACTTTTCTCCTTTCCAATATGCAGAGTTGTGCTTCGATTCATAACCCGGCAAACTAAAATTCGAAACTTCATATTGCTCGAATCCGGCATCATGCAATTTTTCCAACATGGTCAAAAATTGATCGCCGCTGAACTCCTGCTCTACCGCCACCAATTTTCCCTTCTTCTGGTAATTTCCAAAAACAGTTCCCGCTTCAATCGTGAGGCTATAAGCGCTGATATGTTGAACGTGGAGTTCGATTGCCTTTTGCAAATTCAATTTCCAATCTGCCATGGATAAACCTGGAATGGAATAGATGAGATCGATAGTAATGTTTTCAAATCCTCGATCTTGAGCAGCTTTCACAGCATAGTCTGCTTGCGATGAATTATGCGCACGATTCATCATCTTCAGATCATCATCGCGAAAACTTTGGATACCGATACTCAGTCTGTTCATTGAACTTTCTTTGAGTCCATTGATCACCGGCAAGGTGAGATCATCCGGATTTGCTTCCAACGTAATTTCTGATGTGGGATCAACATCAAACAAACGATGGATTGTATCAAGCAATCGTTTGATTTCATCGGCTGCTAACATCGAAGGCGTGCCTCCGCCAAAATAAATGGTCTTGATTTTTTCACCTTGCAGATAATCTTTTCTCATCTGCAATTCCTTGTGCATGGCCGACAACAACTCAGGCTTGTTTTTCAAAACAGTTGAGAAATGGAAGTCGCAATAATGACATGCCTGCCTGCAAAACGGAATGTGGAGATAGATGCCTGCCATGGCGCGAAAGTACCTAGCTTCGCGCTGTAAAAACTCATTTTATCATGTATCACGCAACGGTAAACGGAAAAAAGAAACTCGATGTTGAATGGGATGGCAAAACCGCCAATGGCTTGCTGGGCGGGAAGGAATTTGCCGCCGATATAGCCCAAATTTCTGAAGGTAAATCGCATTGGATTTATCAGAATAAATCATTTAATGTTGAATTGGTGGAAATGGATACCGAAACCAAAGAGGCTGTTGTAAAAGTCAATGGCACGAAATACACGGTTCAGTTAAAAGACCGATACGATGATTTATTGAAAAGTCTTGGCATGGAAGGCAGCGGAAGTGTTCGACTCAAAGACCTCAAAGCTCCTATGCCGGGTATGGTCCTCGATATTTTAGTGAAAGAAGGTGATAGCGTTGAAAAAGATACTCCTCTGATCATTCTGGAAGCGATGAAAATGGAAAATGTCATCAAAAGCCCGGCACAGGGCGTGGTAAAAAAGGTGAATGCCATCAAGGGAAACGCAGTAGAGAAAAACAATATTCTCATTGAGTTTCTATAGCTCAATGTGTGGGATTAAGGTCGGAAAATGAATACCCGGCACAACATAAGAAAGGCTGAAAACGTTGTGCATAAAACCATCGACATGACCTTAAACTGGCTGACTCTTCTCAGTTATGCAAACTATTTTCGCGGTGTTGCGTTCCATCGCACATTGATGAAAGCATTGCGGTTATTTATTTCCTTCCTGATCACAATAGTGAGTGCAAACATCCTGCAAGCGCAAGCGTGTACCGATGCGCTTTCTAATACGCTCTGTTCTGAACAAACGCAGCCGGAAGACACTCTGACGAATACTCCTCTCACATACGGTTGCTTCAATGCGCTTCAGACATACTACTACACATTTCACACAAATACGCTGCCTCCGAATGCAGGATCTGTTGAAATCGATGTAAATAATTATGATTGCGATGACATTCTGGGAAACGACTCCATTCAGATTCTGGTAGTTGAAATTCCTTCGGCTAATGACCCAAATACCGATCCCTGCGATCCATCCCAATTTCAAAACCCCATTTGTTTCGGCGATAGCGCCGGTAGTTTCGGATACCAGATCAACAGTGTTCTTCCGGATCATGACTACCTCGTGATTGCAGGTTCAAACCACGACGGCGTGAATTATGGCCCGTGCACTTTTGATATTACTATTTCAGGAACTGCTGTTGGAATTAACGCTGGCATCGTTGATGGAAATATTCTCATTTCCTTAGGACAATCAGCCGAACTCAACGTTTCCGGTGTGGATAGCACCGCAGTAGTGAACTGGACCCCCGCACAATTTCTCGATGATCCGACAAACACCAGCCCGAATGCAACACCGGAGGAAACAACTTCCTTCCAGGTTTCAGCAACTGTCGGAGAATGCACTCTCACGGATGTGGTAACCTTAACCGTCAGCGATCCCATTGAAATATTCAACACTTTTACTCCAAATGGGGATATCATTAATGATACATGGAAAATAAAGTACATTGAACGTTTTCCTCTTTGCCAGGTGGAAGTGTTCGACCGCTGGGGACAAAGCATTTTCAAATCCGTTGGATACGCTGATCCCTGGGATGGTACTTACAAAGGACGCTATTTACCCACGGCACCCTATTATTATGTCATCGAATTAAATTCTCTTGAAGTCACCATTCCTCCAATCACAGGTGTTGTGAGTATTGTGCATTAACCGATGAGAAAAATTTTCCTTTTCATATTATTCATCTGGTTTGCACAACACGTCAAGGGGCAGCAAATGACACACTACTCCTTTTTCACCTACAACTACATGCAATACAATCCTGCTGTGGTTGGAACCGCACCCTGTCTGGATCTGAAGTTCGGTTTGCGCAGACAATGGAAAGGTTTTCCCGGTTCTCCAGTCACCGCCTTCGCCAATGTGCATGGTAAGATCGGCAAAGAAAAAAAATTCAAATTCACCGGAATAGGGGCCATGATGGAAAGCGATGATGCTGGTCCGTTCAGCTATACAACGGTCAACCTCGCTATTGCACATCACATCAAACTCGCAAGTAAATACTATTTCGCCGCCGGCCTGTCGTTAGGTTTTGCCCAATACTCAATTGATTACGGTGAGATGACTTTGGAAGATCAGATCAATGAAACAGCCATTGTTGGAGGTGTCAATGATTTTGTTTTCCCGACCCTCAATGCGGGCCTCTGGCTCTATCGTTCGGATAGATTTTATGGTTTGTCAGTGCGAAATCTGAACAGTCCGAAAATCGAAGGTCCGCGCGACACTCAATTGAAACGTCACTGGACGATTGCCAATGGTTATGCCGTGCGTCTTTCTGATGAGCTGGGATTCAAGCCCGCCTTCCTGATTAACTATGTAGGTAAAAGTCGGGCGTCTATCGATGCGCAATTTTTGCTTGACTACAAGGACATGGTAGCGGTAGGACTGGCGGGTCGATCAGGACATGGATTTTCGGCTTTGCTGAAATTGTCGGTTGTTAAATATGTGACCATCGCTTACGCATACGATATTACCATGAATAAAATCAGGTATGATGGAGCAAGCACACATGAAATCATCATGGGAATTCGTGCCTGTACCAAAGCCAATCCACTGCATGTGCCTTGCGCAGCTTACGATTAAGCGCTTAATTTTGTCCAATGGACATTGAATCATATCGCGAGTATTGTCTTCAAAAACCCGGAACATCCGAAGCTTTTCCATTTGACCATGAAACACTGGTATTTAAAGTGGGTGGAAAAATGTTTGCCCTCACCGATGTCGAACGATTTGTCAGTATCAACCTGAAATGTGACCCGGAAGAGGCCATCGAATTGCGCGAACAATACGACGGAATTCAGCCCGGTTATCACATGAGTAAAAAGCACTGGAACACAGTGATGATGGATGGTTCAGTGCCGATGAAATTAGTCAGAAAGATGATTGATAACAGCTATCTGCTGGTGGCTTCAACGTTGCCAAAAAAGGAACGTGAAAAACTTGGTCTTTGACCCATCATTTCATGGCAGAAGGTGTTACTACATTTGAACCCAAATCACGCGATAGAAAAGAAAATTTCCTTTCTTCGAATAAAAATTCACTTTTCTATCGCGTAGATTTGAGAATCCCGAAAGCAATTCATCTGAAAATATTTCTATCGTGCATTTCGGGATGAGAAGAAATACTTAAATTCATTTGCTGCCATGAAAGATATCCTCAAGTTCAAATCACTCACAGAACTAGCTTCAGATCTGAGTCAGAAACTGGAATTGCTTTCTGATGGAAGACTTTCCAAAACAGAACTCGAAACGTTGACGATGGAAAGTCGTGAATTGTATGAGCGTCTGGTGGTATTGCGCTTCAAAGCATACGACAGTGAAGTGAAAGGAATCACAGTGATCGAACCACGCCATGAAGAGGTGGTGATTGAACAAGAAATTGAACCCATTCCTCAAATATCTTTTCGTATAGAAGAACCCAAAGCAGAAATTCCTGTTCAGGTTTCTCTGATCGATGCCATTGAAGAAGTTGCGAAAGCGGAAGAAGCCCAAGAGGTTTTGCCGATTGTTACGAAAGAAGCAAATCCTGTTGCTGCGACAGAGCCCGAGATTGAAGAAGTCGCAGCGGCAGCGCCAACCTCACCTGCTTCCTTCATGCCTGCATCTCCTATTGAAAAAGCAGAAAGTCTGCATGATCGCCTTACAAAAACTTTTGGTGGTTCAGAATCCATTGCAGAAAAACTCGAACATCATCCTATTCCGGATTTGAAACGTGCCATCACGTTGAATCAACGCTTCCAGTTTTCACGCGAATTATTCAAAGGCAACAATCAAGACTATGAAGTGGCGATTGATAAACTCAATACATCGAACAGAGACGAGGCCATGCGCCATCTAGAGTCTTTGAAAAACAAATACGCATGGAACAATGAATCGCCTGTTGCAACAGATTTTGTTGGACTGGTTGAAAGAAGACATCAATAAAACATTTTACACTCAACGAAGAATGAAAATTCGTTTTCACTCTTCAGAGAAATTATTTCCTCGTTGAAACTCGTACTCGTTCCCACGCCGATTGGCAATCTGGAAGACATTACGCTTCGTGCGTTGCGCATACTTAAAGAATGTGACTACATCCTCGCAGAAGACACCCGTGAAAGTAAAAAGCTGCTTGCGCATTATTCCATCGACAAGCAGATATTCAGTTACCATCAGAACAACGAACACGCGATTCTGAAATCTGCAGTTGATCGAATCATGACTTCTACGATGGTGGCGCTCATTACCGATGCCGGTACACCCGCCATCAGCGATCCCGGTTTTTTACTGGTGAGAGAATGCATTAAAAATGAAGTGAGCGTTGAGTGTTTGCCTGGTGCCACAGCATTTGTACCTGCTCTTGTCATCAGCGGTTTGCCTTGCGAATCGTTTATCTATGAAGGATTTTTACCTCATAAAAAAGGTAGAGAAACACGTATCAAAAAAATTGCGGCGAGTGAGCACACAACGGTACTTTACGAAAGCCCGCATCGATTATTAAAAACGCTCGAACAACTTATTCCATTCTGTGGAGCTGAACGTTTGTGTTCTGTCAGTCGCGAACTCAGCAAAAAATTTGAAGAAACAGTGCGTGGAGATTTGCAAACTGTATTAGCGCATTTCAAAGTTCATGAGCCGAGAGGAGAGTTTGTGATTGTGGTGTCTGCTAATGAATCTTGAGGCAGCAAGCTGCTATTCGACCCAGAGGACGCAAAGGGAATTTCCAGATTGAATGTTGAAAGATTCTACGGCATGATGTAAATGAATCTTGATTGGGGCAGCAAGCTGCGATTCGACGCAGAGGACGCAAGGGGGCAGAGTTACGCAGACTGTTGATGTATGGGAATATTTCGAATGCACAAACACATTTTGAGTGTTACCCTCCTCATTTTCGTTCTCATTCTCATTCTGCATTTCTCTCCGAATCTCGGCTCCTCGGCGCATCTCTGCGAGAAATAATTTTCAAACGAGCGAAGCGAGATTAGTATTTAAGCGAAGTATGTTTTTCGCGCCGAGATGCGCCGAGTAGCCGAGATTCGGAGAGCATGAAAGAAAGAGAAATATATAATCACGAGAGCAATTTGAAAATTATTCTGGCCGCGCTTACAGCGCTCCGGCTCATCCCCACAACTTGTCCTAAGATTTTTTAGCCTTTCAGGCCAGCGCAGAACAAAGAAAAAATCAAACCTGTGTTTGATGTTTCGATCAAACCATGCGCCATCAAGAAATGAAAAATGATAATCTTTGCGAATCTTTGCCCCTTTGCGTCCTCTGCGTCCAATGGCAGCTTGCTGCCTATCCAAACACCTTCTCGAACAACTCCTCCACCTTCCCCACCTGTGTCACCTTTATATTCTTCGAAAGTTCTTGTAATCCTTTATTGAACTTCGAAACATAAATTTCCTCGAAGCCCAATTTTGTTGCTTCCTGAATTCGCTGATCGATGCGTGACACCGGACGAATTTCACCGCTCAATCCTACTTCTCCTGCGAAGCAAGTCAATTTCGGAATAGCGATTTCACTGTTGCTGGAAAGAATAGCAGAGATAACCGCAAGATCCATCGCAGGATCCTCCAATCGGATTCCACCTGCGATATTGAGAAACACATCCTTCATCGCCAGACGAAAACCACAACGCTTTTCCAAAACAGCAAGTAACATATTTAATCTGCGCGCATCAAAACCTGTTGTGCTTCGTTGCGGTGTGCCGTAAACAGCGCTGCTCACCAAAGCCTGAATCTCGACGAGCAACGGACGAATTCCTTCCATCGTTGCGGCGATTGCAGAACCACTCAATTCTTCTGTTTGGGATTGAATCAAGATCTCCGATGGATTCGCAACTTCGCGCAAACCGGCACCCTGCATTTCATAAATACCCAATTCATTCGTGCTGCCGAATCGATTTTTGGTACTGCGCATCAAACGATAAATGTGATGACGATCTCCTTCGAATTGAAGCACAGTATCCACCATGTGCTCGAGCACTTTTGGTCCGGCGAGTGTTCCTTCTTTTGTGATGTGACCAATCAGAAAAACAACGGTGTGCGATTCTTTCGCAAACTTCAACAAACGCGATGCGCTTTCACGGACTTGAGAAATACTGCCAGGTGAACTCTCGATCGTTTGTGTAGAAAGTGTCTGGATGGAATCAACAATCAACACATCGGGTTTCATTTCGTTTGCATGCATCAGAATATTCTCCAGCGATGTTTCCATCAAGACCATACACCGCGGATTATCCATACCCAGCCTCTCAGCACGCATACGGATTTGCTCTTCACTTTCTTCACCACTGATGTACAACACGGAAATATTCAATTGACGCAAAGCCATCTGAAGCATGAGTGTGCTTTTGCCAATGCCCGGTTCTCCGCCAAAAAGAATAAGACTTCCCGGAACAAGCCCGCCACCCAATACACGATTCAATTCATTGTCGAGAATGGTGATGCGCGGAAGTTGTGTCGCCTGCAGATCACTGATGGGCTGGGGCCGACTCATTTTTTGAGATGACTTGATCGCCAGACCATTTGATTCTGTCTTCTGAATGATCTCTTCGACAAATGAATTCCATTCTCCACACGATGGACATTTGCCCACCCACTTCGCAGCCTGCACTCCACAGTTCTGACAGAAATACGCTGTTCTTACTTTGCTCATTGAGTGCGAATCTATTTCAGAAAAGGAGTGTGTGCAGGAAAATGTTATGCCATGTTATAGGAGCGAAGTGTCATACGATTCAAAGAGATTCATGGGAGCATTCGATTTTGGCCTTCATTAGTTAGATTGACATTCCGTTTGACTATGATATCAGGAATATGCTGGCGAATGCCAGCTCAAGTATAGGCACGGGCTACGCTGCGCTAAGCCCGCGCCATTGGGGTGCTCTTTGTGTGAAATTCCTTGGTGCCCTCCGTGGTTTCAAGCACATCGCACTAAAAAGATCATTCGACTATAACATTCACCAAAAAAAAAGCCCCCGACTCGGAGGCTTTTTTTATCTGCAATATTCTATCTCACAATCGTGAAGAATCCATGATGCTCTGCGTTGCTGCCATAAGGCAACTTGAGGAAGTACCAATAAGTACCTTCTGCAAGATCGCCGGGGTTCCAATTGTTGGTGTAGTTTTTTGTTTCCAATAATATATTACCCCAACGATTGTAAATAGTCAGTTCGGCACCGTAATAATTTTCCAGTCCTTTGATGTAGAAGGTGTCGTTATCAGAATCACCGTTAGCGGTAATGATATTCGGAATGACTACGTCACAAGCATTGGTCTGAATATACCAGGTGGCAAAGTCGGAGCCGCACTCATTGGTGGCTGTGCCTGTAATCGTAATTGGCATGCCAATGCATGCTTGCGGAACATTGTTCGCACAATACTCAATCGTTGGTGATGTAGAACCGATCTGGTAACCGTTGCAGGAAGAGTTCCAGCTAAACGAATTCGCTTCACCGGTCGAAACCAAATCGATTTGTTTACATTCCTGTGGACACAATGCCAGCAGCTCAGAAGTAACCTCCTGCACCACAGGCGCACTCGAAATGTTGACATCGGCACAATCACTCACATTCATATTGCAGCCATAAATATCTGTCACTGTATAACAATAAGTGCCATCCTCATCTGCAACTACGGTGTTGGTGGTCGAAGAAACAGGACCCGTCCATGACACATCATAGTCAGAAGGATTAGAGTATATCACATTCAATGATACACTTTCTGTTTCACACTCAAGATATGCAGAATCAAGTGCCACGGAGGTAATACTTGGTGCAAGCACCTCTTCAAATATTCCGGAAGCAACATTCGATGCATCGCAATCATTAGAAACAAGAACAGTGTAAGTTCCTTCTTGAGAAATCGTCAATGTACTATTGCTCGAACTACCCGGACTCCAGAAATAGTTCAGGTTCGGATCATCCTGGTTGGAAGGAATTGGATCGAGTAAAAGAGAACCTCCGTTGCAAATAGGCCCTGAATTCAATGTTGGTTCAGGAACGTTAGGTTGATGGCTCAGATTAAATGATTGAGAGCTCGTTCCACACACGTTGGTAATTGTTGCTGTGATTGTTGCATTAGAATAACCTGTATAAGGCCCAGCAACCGCACTCAGATTGTTCGCAGCCGGTGTGACACCATTACCTGTCCAAACAATGGTTCCTGTTCCTGCTGCATCCGAAATGTTTAAGGTTTCATTTACAGTTTCTGTATTACAAAGCAAATCATCCACACCGGGTGAAATGGTGAGTGTGGGCGGTTCTGAATATTCTAGATTATAACAATGATCGATACTGCACGCAGGGTCATTAAAACACAACTGATATACTCCATGTTGAGTTGGGGTGAACGTAGAATTCATCAACGTCATGGATGTCATATTCCAGCCGGTTGGCCCGGTAACCGTCCATTGCCCTGAAAGTGGAGAGCTAACGCATGTAGACAATTCTGTCCAGACAAGTCCGGAAGTCAGCGGTGCGGGAATGATGTCCGGTGAATTCTGTGCGCAGTTGATAACCCACAAAGAGTTTCCAGCAAAATTATTTCCGTTGGCAAAATATTCAATCGCAACGCTATCTCCCGCTCCAATGATGATGTCATCAAAAACAGTCAGAGAGGCAAATGTTGTATAAAAATATTCTTCAACTGGACCACCATCAGAAGGATAAAGATACACATTGATGTATGATCCCTGCCAGCCATTAGCGTTTGTGCTCATTCCATAAATGATTAGTGGTTCTTCAGCAGGATTTGTAAAACCACAAAAATCCACGGGATCTAGCGCACTGCAGTATGCTCCGTTGTTATCTGCATTCGACTCGCAAACGAATGACTCGGTAATTTGAATTAATTTAATATTCTCACCTACACATCCATTTTCATCTGTGACGTGAATTGCATAGTTACCATTCACGTTACCGGTAACTTCTGTACAGTTTTCGTTGAGTGGAGCGCCTGGCACAAATTCTCCATCGTATCCGGGATACACATACCATTCATATTCTGCATAGTCGCCTATGACACAAATCTCGGCTGTTTGGCCTGGACACATTTCAATCGGAGTATTTCCACCTTCCAATGCTGGAATGAAATACGGCGTCACATCGATATTAATTGTTTCAACAGAAGAACAGTTGCCATACGTACCAACAACTGTGATGGGTCCTTGTTGCGTGACATCGGCCGTTATTCCAGTGTCTCCATTGCTCCAGGTGTACGAATCAAATCCTTCAGAAGCAGTCAATGTGGTTAGACCACCAGCACAAATAGCTGTGACTCCAGTGATCTCCATTGGAGGCGGCACCACATTGTCGACATCAAAAACGTAAGTCACCGAAGTAGAAGTTGCAGGACTTCCATTGTCCGTTGCAGTTATTGTAACGGTATTAATACCAACGTTTGCATCTGTAGCAACGAATATAGCATTGTCCAATACGGCTGAATTAGTTAGGGTAGTGCTGCTGTTGAGCACATTAGTAGAAAAACCACTGCTGCTTTGAGTATAAGTAATGGTTACATTCTGGTTGGATTCAGGCGCCGTAAATGCAAGCTCAAAAGGGAATTCTCCACCAACGCACATGGTGATGGTATCACATGCTTCGCCAATCACAACAGGTGGCTGGTTGACATTAAAGTTCGTAATAGAAGTGTTGAATTCAATCACACGACCATCGAGCCAGTCTACACCATCCCATTGGTTGGTTGCGTTTCCGTATGGTCCATTCCAGGTGGTGTTGTTACAATAATTGAATCGTCCAAACTGATATCCCGACGTACCCGTTACGCGGTCACAACCAACATTCGCAAGATTTGCTGTTGCTTCACAACCTCCGGTCGCTCCGCTGATCTGGCTATTCGCGAATTGCATGTCATAGTAGGTGAACTGAACATTGTTACCACCACCAATAACATCGCTACCATCTGCCGTGATAATCATTTGAAATGAATTACTCTTATCGCTTTGGGTTGGCCAATAACCGACATCTACATAATTCACATAAAGCGCATCCGACGTTACCAAATAATACAATTCGCCTATTGCTCCGAAATCGAAATCTGTCCAGAATCCTGCAATGTGATCGTATTGTTGGTTGCTCTCATTAGCGAGAGGCGTAGGAAAAGCAGACGGCGTAAAGTCGATGTATCCGGCATTTCCCAAAACGATCGTGCCTTTTGTTGTCAGTACCACCTGATTGAAATTCTGTCCGAAATAGTTAAAGTTCCATCCAAGATTAATTGGTGCTGAGTAATTGTCGGTGCTATTTCCCGGACTTCCAGGCCATTGTATGGTATTAGGATGTTCGTAATCATCTGTCGGCTCGATCCAGGTGCAAAAAGATTCGCCCGAAGACTGTAGTGACTTTTGCATGGCATGCACTGGCACGTGCTCCTGTTTCCATGCCGTTTTCAAGTCGATCACCCGCTGTGCATCAAAACGTGGGTCTTGTGTAAAAAGCACCCAATCCTCTTTGGACATCTTGTTCAAAAATGTGATGTTATACATCTCTTCCTCCGTCATAGTCGGAGAATAACGCGCATTGAACGGAGCCTTGTAAAGCGATTGTGCCTGAAAAGAAGCTATAACAGACGCCAACAAAACAACAATAAGTAAAACCTTTTTCATAGATTGATAATTGTATCCTTTTAATGATTGAACTCGGTCATCATCAAAACAATTTTGTAAAATTATTTGCGAGGGCAGCAAATATAATCGCCCTGTCTATCGGATCAATGTAACGACACCCTTGTTTTCAAGTATCTCTTGATTCCTATCAAATCCTGAAACATAGTATTGGTATGTCCCGCTGTTGCAAGGACTACCGGAAGGATCTGTGCCGTCCCATGGAAGCTGGCTATTACTTTCGAAAACAACCTTTCCCTGACTGTCCTGAACGACAATACGTGTAAAAGTCACTCCTTCAGATTTCGCAGATGGATCAAACGTATCATTGGATCCATCTCCGTTCGGGGTGAAAATGTTTGGAATGATCGTCTTTCCAGGTTTGTACACATTCATTTCATGTGAAGTTGTTTTTTTCAAACCAGATTCATCGGTTACTGTCAACGTAATGATGTAATTGCCTTCCTCAGTAAATTGGTGAATCGGGGAATCCTCATTGGAAAGAGTGTCATCTCCGAAATTCCATTCGTAGGATGCCGCTGCTTCCTGACTTTGAAAAGAATAACGCATTTCCTCAATGTCAACCGGCAAAACTTTAAAAACACCTGTGAGGGCATTTGTGGCCTCGATAGCTGAGCCTTTTATCATTTGATTTTCATCCATCGCCGGCCTGCTTTCTTCCTTCGTATTTGAATGACTGCTTGCCGTTTTTTCAGAGATAATGGAAAATTCTGTTGAAGAGTTAATTTCAGATGAAGTGCTCTGAACCTCCTTTCCATTCGATTGCTCAATTCTTACATCCTGTACTTTTTGAGGCTCTTCATTTTGGATTGTCGGTTTGGCTGGGTCATTAGTGGAATCAATCGTTTGCGAATTCGATTCCAAAACAGGATTTGGTGTCATCTTGGATTGAACTGCCGATTCCTTTTGTGAAATCGATTTTTCTGAAACAGAAAAATAAACCACCGATGCAACGGCGATGACGGCAACTGATGCTGCCACAATCAATTTCGTACTGATGACTTTTGCGACAGTCGCGACAGCACCGGTACCCGAACCTGCAGCAATCTGAGACTGCACAGCTTCCCATAGATGCGGTGATACATCCGCTTCTGCATTTGAAAGTTTTTTCGAAAAAACTTCCCTTATTTGATCGTCAATGTGTTTCAATGCTCTTTTCTGTAATTACTAAATTCTTCTTCAACCAATTCTTTGCTTTGAGAAACTGTGTTTTGGAAGTGTTCTCAGAAACTCCCATCATCTCTGCAATGTCTTTGTGTCCATATCCTTCGATCGCAAACAGATTAAAGACGGTGCGATATCCGGTTGGCATCTTTTCAATGAGTTTTAACAACGCCTGCTCGTTCATCTTGCTTGCCGCATCCACTTCTCTGGCGTCCAGCTCTTCAGCCGCATCCAGATCGACACTGTTTTTCCATTTGTGTCGGCTCCTTAAATGTGTGAGCGCAGTATTCACCATGATGGTTCTGATCCATCCGCCCAGCGGGCCGCTACCCTGCCACTGACCAATCTTCTCAAAAACCTTGATGAATCCATCTTGCATCACATCTTCCGCCTCATCCCTGCTGTCACAATAACGGAGGCAGATGCTCATCATCTTTCGGGCATAGAGTTTCCACAGCATTTGCTGAGATTCCCTTCGCCCTTCCAGGCATCCCTTCGCTAATTCCAGATCAGTCATTCCTCATTACAGCTTGTGTGATTCCTTTTTACCAAAAAAAGTTGTCCGCTTTCTGCAAAAAAATGCGGAAAGCGGACAACTCAAGTTCGGATATCAGTGAACGCGGTTAGCGAATAATCGTCACGTGCCCTTCAAACACTTCTAATTTTCCATCTTCCAATGCCTCGCACTCCAGACGCCATACATAGGTGCCATCTTCCACATAGTATGCTCCTCCATCAGATTCTCCCGTCCATGCTTCGCCAATTGTATCTGAAAAAAAGATGGGATCGCCCCAACGATTGTATATCCAGAATTTATAAGTATCCGGCTTCACTCCGGCTACGATTGGAATAAATACATCATTGATTCCATCTTTATCCGGTGTGATTGCATTTGGAACATATACCAACAACATGCTTTCAATGTAGATTGTCTGGCACAAGGTATCCTTGCAGCCATACTGGTTGACAGCTTCCAGACAGACGTCAAAATCAGCCTGTTCTATATCCGGAAAATTCCAGAAAGGATTGGCTAGTGGACTTGATGCGGTATAATAAAAATTCCAATTGTAAGCTATTGCTCCTTCGGTGAGATTGATAAATTGTACTTCGTGCTCGAGCACAGAAACAGGCTGTGGTTCCCAGGTGAAATCAATTTCAGGATATCCATGTATGATGACCGGCACGTCCAGTGTATCCGTTCCAACACAGCCATATTCTGTTGTTATGGTAAGTGCCGGATAAAAATTGCCGAACCCTGGATAATTGTATAATGTGTCTCCACAAAAGTTGAGCACATTACCATCTCCAAAAGACCATTCACAAGTATGCGCATCAGTTACCGGAATAGAGAGGTCGTAAAACTCTATAGTTGCCGGGAAACACCCTTCCAGTGTGTCGGTTGCAAAATCAATGATAGGTGTTTCGTGAACGACAACCAGGATCGTGTCCATCACAGGTGTAGAACAACCGTCATTTGCATTCACCCAATAATATGTGCTGTTGTAAGGACACACATTGACAGTATCATTCGTCTGAAAGGGAGCATTGTCAACTGGTATTTCGTACCAATCAACGAAAATGTTTCCATTGCCACCACTTACCTGGGTTACGAGATCAACACAATCAAACTGACAGATTTCGATCGAGTCCAGATTGTTTTGAAGAATCAACGCAATATCAGGGAACAATGCAGCGGTGATTGATAAGGTGTCCGTCGGGCAAAGATTCTGGTCCGTTCCGTAAACATACAATGTGCTGTCTTGAAGGAGTGTCAAACAAAACGGATTGACAGTTGAAATTTCACAGCCAACAGCATCATTGCATGTATTCCAATGTACAGTTGTCGCGCCGAGCCCGCCAATCAGGGTCGCCTCAAAACATACTTCATCTCCCAAACAGAATGATTGCTCGGTCCATGGCAGATCAATAGTAAATTCAGGCGAAAGACTCACCAGACTTACATATTCGGTGGTTGAACATGTGATTCCGGGTTCTACTTCAACGAACATCGTAATGATATAATCTCCCGCAGGGAGTCCGGTGAATTCAAAAGGCGCTAAATCATCTGTAATCACAGGTCCTGTCAACGCATTGAGAGTAAAACTACCTGCGGTTGCATCTGTCATTTCTATCGACCCGGTAGCGTCACCGAAACAAGTTGGATCGGTTGCGATCAATTGGTCAATTACTTCTTCAGGTCTTTCTGTGATGTCAAATGTGCTGTCTAGCGCACAGCCTTGTTCGTCTGTGATCGTATAGTCGTAGGTACCGAAGCAGAGATCTACCCAATTCACCGTTGGATCACCGTTGATCAGAAAAGGAGCAAATCCTCCTGTCACTTCAAAATTTGCAAATCCATCGCAAGTACCAAAACATACTTCTTCGCTATAATCAACCACCACGGCAAGAGCGTCTCCGACTTCAATATCAATCGACTCCGTTGACTCACATTGAATAAGATTGTGGGTTTCATAGCCCGTGAGTGAATACGTTTCAGGTGCCTCCGGGCAAACAGTTACGCCTGCTGTATTCAACGCTGTGGTAATCGTCGGTGAAGCATCCCAAACGTAGGTAGCCGCACCCGATACGGACGAGGCCGTGAGATCAGTACAGGTATTGAAACACAAGGAATCGTCCAGCGCTGTAATGGATAAATTCGGTAAATTATGAATGGTCAAAAGCATAACGTCAGTCGCCGAACACTGCGCTGAATAAGCGGTTACAGTGTAATCGTAAACATTCGCCGAGTTTAAAGTAACGGTCGGTTGTGCTGTAGTGGATTGACCTGCAGCCATTCCGCTAGATGGCGCCCAGTTGTAAGTTTGATTCGCGACCGCAACTGTTCCGATCACGACAGGCAGTCCAACGCATTGATCAAGGTCTGGGCCTGCGTCAGCAATGGGAGTCGGAATTTCATCCACATGTATGGTATCGCTCACGGTTCCAATACAGCCATTGTTATCGGTGACATCCATCAGTATGTAATCACCAGGTTCACAGATGGTGATCGTTTCCACCTGACCAATATTTTGCAATGTGGCAGTCGTAACAGCTGGATCAGGACTGGTGATGGTCACATCAAATGTCGCCGTACCGGTTGCGGCCATCGTCAAATCGATACAGGTGTTTTCACAGAATGATGTATCCGCTGCAAGCGCCCACACGATGGTTGGGGTTGGATTCACGAACAAATTCACATTGACACCATCTGCCCCATTAAAACAACCAAATCCATCTGACACACTCATAATTTGATAGTTACCTGATGCTCCAACACAGTATGAATATGGATTATTCAACGTTGAAGAAATGGTGTCATCAATCGCTCCGGGGTTATCTATGATAATATCCCATGGCGCCTCTCCGGTCAAATCAATATCAAAACAATGGTCGATACCGGCGCAGGTAGAAGCCGCTGCGCTGAGTGTTGCTGTCGGTAATGGGTGGATCACAACTTCAACGCAACCTGATACGGTGCCCAGGCAATTCGCTGGGCTATTGTTTACCGTCTGAAGACAATAGGTTCCACCTACACACACGTCAAAGAGATAAGGACTACCACCAACAGGAACAGATGCCGAAACCGGATTAAGACCATCATGATTGTGGACAACTGTCCATGGACCCTGTCCTGTCAGCACAATTTGCAATTGGACGCACTGGCCTTGACATGCCGCAGTATCCGCCACCGCACTCAATGTAGCTGTTGAAGACTGATACCAGATGACTGGTTCGCCATTCGAGATGTTGATGCTATCGGATGCAAGGTCAACGCAACCACCCGCACCCAGTCCGCTGCCGTCTCCTGCCACCGAAGAAATGTAATAGGTTGTTCCACTAGTAATAGTTCCCGGACCAGTTACTCCAAATGACAACGGTGAATCTGCATCACCGAATGAAGCGTCATCACAATCCGCAGCGATCACTGTGCCCAAAGTGCCGTTATTGACCGTATGTAGGATAAACATTTGTTCATCGTTATCATCCAGAATGGCGTTATTCAGAAATACACCAATACCAGTATTTGGCGTAGGAGCGCCGCAAACAGAAAGCGTTTGAGGAGCCATGTCACCGGCATCCGTAATGATCGGGCATTCATAGCCTGTAATGGAAACTGTATCGATATTGCATCCATTGATGTCGCTGAAATACCAAGGACCACCATCTGCGCCAGAATTCACCCAATCAGTTGTAAATGTTGTGCCGGCGCCATTAAACGTTCCGTTTGATCCTAAAGGATTTTCCGAATATGGCAACTCTCCGCCTGTAATCGTATAGATCACCTGATATTGAGTACTTATACCATTGCAAACAATATCCGTTTCCGTTGCAACAATATCCTCATTGAAGTTTACTGTGATGCATTGATTGAGTACCGCGGCGCATTGCGGAACACCAGTATAATAAACAGAGTCGAGGCAATATTCGGTCGTCTGATTCGGCCAAACAATATAATCAAACGGACTGAATTGCCCTGTGGCTATTCCCAGCCCGGGATCATCGGGGGTTTCGGTGAATTGTATGGTGAATGAGTTATTGGGTGTCACTGTTGCATGAATGATTGCAGAATCTCCATCACACAACTCAGTGTCATTAATAGTATACACTACCTGTGGTAATTGATGCCAGACAACCGGTGTTCCATCAGAAATCTGAACGTTGGCAGCCGCTGTTGTTACACATCCTCCGCCACCCATATCGTCATTACCAACTACAGAAGAAATGTAATAAGTGGTTCCGCTTTGGATTATTCCATTTCCTGTTATTAATCCAAAAGTTAATGGTGAATCGGCGTCCCCAAAAGTTGCGTCATTACAATCTGTTGCGACCACGAAGCCGAGCGTGCCGTCAAATGTCGTGTGCAGAATAAACATCTGCTGGTCATTCGCATCCAAAAACCCATCGTTATTCCATATCGCTGTGATGGGTGTATTGCCGCATGTCTCCTGAGGTGTTAAGATCATGGTTCCGGCATCACTTAAAACTGGACAGTAATTGATTCCGACGGACATTGAAACGTTGTTACATGCAAAATCATCACTGAATACCCACGGGCCACCGCCCATACCAGAAAGTATCGGATTAGTAGTGAATACAGTGCCGGCTCCATTGAACGTTCCATTTGCGCCTGTCGCCACTTCATTGTAAGGAAGTTCGCCGCCTGAAACAGTATAAACAACCTGATAACTCTCGCCAACGTTATTACATATGGTGTCCGTAGGCACAACAGCAATATCCTGGTGCACAAACACATTGATGCACTGATTCAACACCGTTGCACATTGTGGCACTCCTGTAAAATAAACTGAATCCAGACAATAGTCGGTGTCTGCTGTTGGATGAATATATGGATTGAATGGACTGCTCTGATTCGTAGAAATAGCAGCAAGGCTGGCATCATTCGGTGTTTCTGAAAATGAAATCGTAAATGTGGATGCAGGGGCGACGGTCACATTCATTTGAGTGCTATCGCCGATGCATAACTGTGTATCCGGTAGCGTGTAGTTCACGACAGGATATGGAGCAATCGTAATGGTGGCGCATTCTCCTGCTATTGGACCAGAGGAGCAGTTCGCATCAGTGACAGAAGTCAAACAAAATATTGCAGTTGTTGCCGTGCAAACATTCCATGTAAAGTTGTGTGGTGCAACAGCCGCAGGCACATTGACGGCCGGCTGCGCAATGCCGGCTTTGGTATAGTTAACCGTCCAGGGTCCTGTTCCTGTGAGCGTGATCGTAAAATTGTGGCAATCACCCGCACAAACTGTTGCATCTCCCGACAATACTGCTGTGGGTAATGAATTGACTGTTACTTGAATTTGTGGATTTGCGGCATCACCGCTTGGACAAAATGGAGCTGTCGTGTATGAAACAGTATCAATATCATATGTGAAAACACCACTAGTCACTGGATCCGTCACATTAATGGTTCCATTGTCGGCAACCGTAACTGGAGTAACGACGCTTACATTATTGATCGAATATTCGACGCTATAACTGCCCGCCTGATTATGATCAATATCCAAAACTAAATTGTCTCCGACACAGATAGCAGGCTCTGGAAGGAATGATGATGTAACGAGTGGTCGAACTGTTACGGTTCTGCTTTGATTGATGATGGAGGAACAACCTGTATTGTCTGTTACACTATCAATCGTGTATATCGTGGTTTGCCCGGGAGTCACGTTAAAAGAATAACCATCCGGAACATTGACAACATCCGCCGGTGATGGCAAAATATCCGCGGTAAAAAACACATCAAAAGGCGCAATCCCAGCAGTAAAATCAATGTAAAGATTTGCTGTGCCGCCGGCACAAATCGTCGTGTCATTGTGCAGAACCAGCGACGGCTGAGCAACGTCCGCAACGTTCGTTGATTCTGTCAATGAACAGCCATAAACGTTATCCGTAACAGTGACAGAATAATTCTGACCAACTCCGCCGTTCAATCCAAACTGATCTTCCTGAAGATCGACTGTATTTGTGCCCGTCCATTGAAAATTATTATTTCCAGAACCATCTCCCAAAACTGTCAGATCAATTGCTCCATTATTATTCGAGCAGGTCTCAGGCACAGGAACCAGTTGGAGGTCGGTCATGGCAACAGTCACCGTCACCTGATCAGAGCTTGTGCAAGTTGCCGGAATTCCAGTTGCGCTTACTTGATAAGTTGTGGTATTACCAGGCGTTACGTTCTGCGAAGCAACACCAGAAGCCGTGATAGGCGGTGTGTTGTCTCCACCTGGCAGAACTGTCCAGTTGTAAGCGTTATTGCCTAATCCAAATGCTGCGAGATTGACGGTTTGACCAAAACAAATCGTGGTGTCATTGGTAAGGAAAGAAACATTTGGACTGACCGTAATGTTGATTGTGATATTATCCGTATCCGGATTCGGGCATGCATCATCAATGGCGCTAACATTCAAAGGATATGGTAAAGGGGACACCATGGCTGGCGTGGCTAATAAACTAAAAGTACCAACAGCGGGATTCAAGCCAGTTTGTGTGAATGTAAATGGCAACGCTCCGATTGGAGTGTAGCTCAAGGTTATTCCTCGGGTAAGCACAACATTGTTGGCTTCAACAGTAAAAAATAATGAATCTCCGACACAAACTTGAACGTTGTTATTGCCGGTTAGTGTTGTTTCCGGTCCGACTGAAGTCACCTGTGGCACGTCGAAAGCAGTCACGGTCGGAACACAATTTCGCACAATCAGACACATATTTTCATACATCGTACCGATGTAATTCACTCCATCGTAAATTTCAATTTCAATACAAATAGAATAGTTTCCCGGAAAAACTCCCGCAGCTGAAGCCGGTGTCCAAGACAATTGGTTGCCGACCAATGCTATGCCGACCGGAAGTAAATATCCACTTGCGTTCACCGATGCATCCGGTGTGGCTCCTGTTGTTTGGCAACTTCCAAGAGCGTATGTAAGTGTATAGCCGGATGAATTCACAACCGGTAAAGTCATGGTAAAAGGATCATTCAGGCAGATGTAAGGAATCTGCGGATCGGCTACCGTGGAAGTAACATCAGGTGAATCATCGCATGGTTCACTCGTATTTATAAAAGTATTGATGTATGCGTTCTGGGGAATTGCATTCATGTTATTGAAATAGTTCCAGTCGCCACTATTCCATACAATCTGCCATACACATCCCGGATCGAGAGTGACAATCCCGCTATAAACAACTTGAGATGTTCCCGGCTGAAAGCCGCCAACGCATGAACTATTCAACAATTCTGTCGGACACAAATCAGAAATTTCTGTTGCACTTACAAAATCTAGATTTGCGGAAAACGCAAATCCAGCACAACCGGTTGGATAGAAAAAAACACTTTCGCTGGCCGGATCGCCCGGAGTTCCATAACAATCCTTGTACAGTGTAAATGTGATCTCGTATTGCCCGGCACCGGCGCATTCCCAGGTGATATTACCTCCGAGAACGTGATTCGCCCTTAGGCTGAAGCCATAGAGAAATAACGCCAATAAGAAAATTAATCGTAACAGTTTCATCAATAAAGATTTCTGAATCCAAACAGTCCCAGGTCAAGGATGTATCGCAGCCTCCAAAACTCAACAAATTCGCCCTTGACAAATATGCAAATTCTAAAGGTTATTAACACTACATCCTAAATGAATTTAACCTTATTCATTGTAAAACAGGCCTGTCTTGAAATTTAGACTACAGAAATGAACAATAGATTGCATCCACTACGGCAATTTCATTCTTTTATTCCCAATGAAAGGGATTCTGACCAATTCTGAAGCTTGCAATGAAGTACCATCCGATCTTCCTGATGCTTTAAAGACAATTTCACTATGCAAAAAAAAATCCGGAATCTGCATGAAATTTCATTCAGATTCCGGATCTTCATTCGTCAAAAAATTCCGATCAATGAATAATCAACTTTTCTATGATCAAATCACTTTCGGTGGTGACCTGTAAATGATAAACTCCTTTTGATAGCGCCTTCAGATCCAACAATCGGCTTACAGACAAAACATTGTTTTCAGAGAAAACAACTTTTCCGCTCATGTCAGTAATCTGAATGCTACGAATAATCTGGTCTGAATTTACCATGGCCATTTCACTCGCCGGATTCGGATAGATACTCATCGAAGTCGCTGTCCTTTCAGTTATGGCGGTATACATTACATCTACCGTATTCGAGTAAACATCGGTGCAACCGAAGGCATCTGTAACTTGCAAAGCAACGGTTACATCGGCAACACCAGATAAAAACCCATAAGAATAAGAATGACTGACTACTTCACTTCCGGATTGCTCGCCATCGCCAAAATCCCATTCGTACACTAATGCACCTTCGCTATTATTGGTAAAGTCCACGACCTCACCGTTATCTCCAAATACGATTGTTCCAGGCATATCAAAAGAGGCAATCACATTTCCGAATACATCCGTGAATGACCTTGGCCAGAAAGTATATCCATCTTCATAAGGACTAGAGTCATCCAATTGTGCACCGATGCCAATCACATTAAAATGTCCTTGCAATGCAGGATTCGTGAATAAGTCGGTATTCAGATCGATGTGCATCGTCATGAAATTTGTTCCGTCCGTCAACTCGACGTCGAAACCGGAACCAATTTG
>JANOVT010000227.1:0-25842 GCA_031417525.1 Flavobacteriales bacterium
CAGAAGATCATCAAAAACGATCCTGAGTATCTTGCAAGCTACTACACTCTCGGTAAAATGCTTGAAGACAAAGGGAAAATGGAAGAAGCTGTGGATGTGTACAAAGCAGGAAAGTCCGTGGCCAAAAAACAAAATGACTCCAAAACACTTGGGGAGTTAGCAGAAGCGTTGATGCTATTGGATGTCTATGAAGACTGATGATCTAATTTCAGTTTTCACCCAACAAATCTTAATAGAAAGTTTAGAAGAAGGGACCTCATACTTTTTGAGCCCTATTTTTGTTAGGTGCTATTGAATATTCCAATCATGAAAAAACTAATCGTCATTTTCTTGTTGTCCGTTTTGGGATCCAACGTTTTCGCCTCCAAAATTTTGATTGCAATGGATGATTCTCAGACAAATCATCTCAAAGCTTATGGTATCGCTTATTGGGTACTTCAGAATAAAATCCCGATGGAGTGGTTGTTGAATTATAGAGGCGGAAGTTTTTTGTGTGATGGTATTGATGATATTTCAAAAGAGTGTGCTATCAGAGGTGTTTCATTTCAGATCATTGCCGATGTCCAGGCCCAACAGATTTATTCGCAGATTGCAGATCCGGAAGTAAATATGGAACGCGTCAAATTGGAAGTAGCACCGAAAATTGCAGTGTATTCTCCACCAGGAAAGTTGCCATGGGATGATGCCGTAACACTCGTGCTTACTTATGCGGAGATTCCATATACCACCATTTATGATGCTGAGATCATTCACATGGAATTGCCGAAGTATGATTGGCTTCACTTGCATCATGAAGATTTTACCGGTCAATATGGAAAATTCTATAGAAGTTTTAAAAATGCAGCATGGTATCAGGAAGAAGTGAGGTCACAAGAAGCATTGGCTGGATCTCTTGGTTTTTCGAAAGTGTCTGACATGAAAAATCAAGTAGCCCTGAACATTAAGAATTTTGTTTTAGGAGGAGGTTTTCTTTTCACCATGTGCAGCGGCACTGATTCATTTGATATTGCATTAGCGGCCGAAGGAGTAGATATCGTTGAAAGTGTATTCGATGGTGACCCAAGTGATCCTCAGGCGCAGAGCAAACTGAATTTCAATAACGGATTCGCATTTCAGGACTACAGACTCGACAAAGACCCCAACATTTATGAGTTTTCTGATGTGGATGGAACAGAAGACCATACCAAGGTAAATCAGATCAATGATTACTTCACTTTATTTGATTTTTCTGCCAAATGGGACATCGTCCCAACCATCCTGACGCAAAATCACACGCAGGTCATCAGAGGTTTTATGGGGCAAACAACTTCATTTCGCGATAAGTATATTAAAAGCAATGTGACCATCATGGGTGAAACAAAAAGCATCAAGTGTGCAAAGTACATCCACGGTGAATTAGGTCAGGGACAGTGGACCTACTATGGTGGTCATGATCCGGAGGATTATCGTCACCTGGTAGGTGATCCGCCAACGGATCTTAATTTGTTCCCGACATCAGCGGGTTACCGGTTGATTCTGAACAATATTCTTTTTCCTGCGGCGAAAAGAGAAAAGCAAAAGACATAATATTTCAAAGCGTAAAAAAAGCCTTCAAATTAGAAGGCTTTTTTTATGCTGTTTAATGAACTGAACGACTTGCTATTCAGAATAGAATTGCAAGACCTTGAACTTCTTATTCCGGCACAATGATCACTCCTGAACTTTTAGTATAAGCTCCAAAAACTCCAAGTGCACCACCCACAATATTCGTTTCTGGATTGGCAGGTGCTGCGCTAAACGGACTGCCAGAGTCTTCACTTGCAGAAGCAGAATATGTTTGATAAAACTCATAGAGTGCAGGTTCAATTGATTGTAATTCTACGTACACAGTATCTGAAGGATCGAAAGTCCGGGTGAAAATGGGGATACGGATGTAATTTCCATCGTTGAGATTGTCGTCAACTACTTGTATGTCTTGTGGTTCGTTCAACATTTCGCCGTTGCGGCCATAAACAAAACGATAGAAGTTTTTCCCCGGTTGATCCTGGTAGTTGAGGAATACCGAATATCCATCGTCGCCACCAAACAATCCTTCCTGAAATTCATATTGTAGCGAGTCGATAGGAACAGATGGCTCCATATAACTGCTGGCAGTGTATGTTTTATCATCTACATCAACGCGCAATTTGTAAGTTGACTCAGTGGTAATGTTGAGGCCATTGGTTTTGTAAAGGCCATTTCCAACATGCATCAATGAAACTTCGGAATTATCTGGCATAGTCAACAACACTGACGCATTTGTCACTCCTTCCGGACCGGAAGAATCGAAGAAGCTGGTTGTTTTTGTGACAAGAACCATCACACTGTCTACACCTTCATAAACTGCACCTTCAATTACAAACTGCCGATCAGCTTCATTCAGCTCGATGTCAATGACTTTTGTACAACTGGATAAACTCAATAATGTGACAATTGAAACGGCACTAAAAACGTATTTGATGTTTTTCATTTTCTTACGTGTATGAATCAGAAAGTAAAATTGTATGTAACGGAAGGAACGATCTTAAAGAGCGCGGTTCTGACTGCTTCCGTTTGTTCAGGACGATCCTCATTTGCCCTGAATGTGATGGAGTAAGCATTTTCTCGAGCATACAAATTGTAGATCGAAAAATTCCAGGACGACTCAAAGTTTTTGTGTTTCTTTTTGTTGTCAAGTGTTACCCCGATATCCATTCTGTGATAAGCCGGCATCCGATAGCCGTTTCGTTCGGTATAGTATGGAACAGTAAGTCCATTGATCTGATATTTCCCGGAAGGAAATGTGACTGCGGCACCGGTGTAGTATACCCAGTTGGCCGATACCTTCAATCTTGGCGTGAGTTCATACATCGCCACAATGGCTAGGTCCTGAATGCGATCTTGTTTCGCTGAATATTCTTTACCCTCATTTATATCAGCAAACGTTCTTAGTGATCTGGAAAGAGTATAGCTGATCCAGCCCGTCAAATTTCCGGTTTGTTTCCGGATGAAAAATTCGGCCCCAAATGCCCGACCTTTTCCAAATACAAGTTGGCCTTCTGCTTCATCATTGAAAAACAGATCAGCTCCATTGCGGTAATCAATCTGATTGGTCATCAGTTTGTAATAACCTTCAATACTGAACTCATACGAATTGTCTTTGAAATTCCGGAAATAACCTGCGGCAATCTGATCCGCAATTTGCGGTTTTACGTTGTTACTGCTTGGCACCCAAATATCTGTAGGTTGTGAAGAAGTGGAGTTGGAGAGCAGGTGCAGGTATTGATAAGCGCGATTGTAAGATGATTTGACAGAACTAACATTATTCAATTCATAATGCATGGAAATGCGAGGCTCAAATCCGCCGTATGTTTTAATTGACTTGCCTCTGCCATAAATGGTCTCAGATGTTTTGACTCCTTCATTATCGAACGTGTAAGCTTTACCTGCACCCATGTAGTTAAAGAAGGAGTATCGGAGTCCATATTGAATTCCAAATTTCTCTGTGATGCTCTGATCATTTTGCACATAAACTCCACTTTCCAATGCATATCTGCGCGTAAGTTTTGTGTCGGTGAAAGACGCATAATCACTTTCAACTTCACCTGGAATGAATGTATGATAAATAGCATTGAGTCCAAATTTGATCTTGTTGTTTGGATTCGGGAAGAATGAGAAATCTTGTTTGATGTTCCAATCTTTAATGGAGGATGTGAATTTCACATCACTGCCGCTGGCGTTGAATTTGAAGCGATAACTATAGTCGCTATAAATAAGTGATGTATTCGAAAATAACTTGTCGTGAATGATGTGATTCCATCTCAATGTACCGGTCGCATTTCCCCAATCAAAACCAAATAAATCGGCAAGTCCAAAATTGTCGCGACCGAAATAGCCGGAAAGAAAGATCCTGTTTTTTTCATTGATCTGGTAGTTTGATTTGATATTCAAATCATAAAAATACAGAGTAGATTTTTTGATGTTGGGATCTTTGGAAGCTTTGAGGAATACATCGGCGTAAGTGCGTCTGCCTGAAATCATAAATGAACCTTTGTCTTTTACAATTGGCGCCTCAAGTGTAAGGCGCGAAGCAATCAGTCCAATTCCGCCGGTCGCACCAAATTTTTTGGAATTGCCATCACGCATTTTGATATCCATGACGGACGATGCACGTCCACCATATTCAGCGGGCATTCCACCTTTGTACAGTGTCACATCTTTGAGGGCGTCCGAATTGAAAACTGAGAAAAATCCAAGTAAATGCGATGCATTATAAACTGGAGCTTCATCGAGCAGGACCAGATTTTGATCCGATCCACCGCCTCGTACGTAGAATCCGGCATTGCCTTCTCCGGCACTTTTGACACCGGGTGTCATTTGAAAAATTTTAATGATATCGCGTTCCCCAAACAAAACAGGGACTGATTCAACTGCTTTGGGGTCAATTTTTACAACACCCATTTCATTTCTCTTGACGTTGCCATCTTTTCTTTCGCCAACCACCTCCACTTCATCGAGCGTCGTTCCTTCTTCAGCCAATTCGATACGCACTGTTTGATTGTCTTTAAGATCTATGCTCAACTCTTGTGTATTATATCCCAGATATTGAAAAAACAGGGTGTATTTACCTGCCGGAATAGTCAATGAAAAAAAACCATAAGCATTCGTGGCAGTGCCTTTACCCGGAATTTCTTTTACACCGATAACAGCGCCGATGATGTCTTCGCCATTTGATTTGTCTTTAACACTTCCGTTTATAGTGAAATTTTGACTTTCTGCTGTAAAACTGCTCATCAGGAAGATGAAAAGGGGAAGAAATAATTTTCTGAGAGTGGTTGTGTGAAAATGCATATCGAATATTGTGGATTTAATTCCGGCTGCGAATTTTTTGCAAAAATGGTTTTATTCAACCGTGTAAATAGGTGAATTGTGTTAAGTGGTCGGTAAGATTATGTTTATCGGGTAACAAATGCATGAGTTTGATTTGTGATGTCCTTGAGACAATCCAAAGACGTTTCACCCCTAAGCAACAATTCAAAAAGGTTGTGGTTCACTTATTTGCCTTACCAGAGAAACCCTGTTTTAAGCGAAAATTGAATTTGCCGACTAAGTACCAGTTAGATGTTCTTCAATCCTTCAAGTCGAAGATGGATCGCTGCAATTCATATACTCAATGGTATTTATTGAATCTCCACGTTTAGAATCTTATCACCGACAAGGATTTTGTTTACGATGTCCATTCCAGAAATTACATAGCCGAAAATCGAATATCGACCCTCCAGATGAGGAGTATTGGTATGTGACACGAACCACTGGCAACTTTCGGTGTCCCTCCCTGAAGAGGCAAGCCCCACTGCTCCTGGCCGATAATCATGCAATGCGAATTCAGAACGCAATGTATAATCTGTGCCACCCATGCCATCACCACGCGGGCATCCACCTTGAATGACAAAATTCGGAATGACACGGTGAAAATATTTGTCGTTGTAGAAACCACTCTTTGCAAGTGAAACAAAACTTGCGACACTGCCCGGAGCATCATTCACTCTTAATTCGATGATGAAATCACCTTTGGATGTGCTGACTTTTGCTTTTTGATTAGTTGATATACCGGAAACCATCGCCCAATCAATAGGATGATTCAACTCAGCAGTTTTTTCAGCCATTTTTTCCTTTGAAATCGCATTGATTGTTCGGATAATTTCATTGCAGGTCTCGATTTCACGAGGCAATGAAAGTTTTCCAATTGCAGGTTGAAGAACACCAATGACGTCATTTTTTTCCTGATCAGTCAGTTTCATTGAACGAAATTCTGCAGAAATAAGAGCCTGACATCCAATATCATTTTGGTTAAATATTTCGAGCAGTGTTTGCTGATAATTGATTTGTGCCGGCCAATTTTTTTGATGATGCATTTCGATCAATGCTTCCATCAGAGCGTATTTCACTGCATATTCCTTTTCTTCCATCAATGAATGAATGCAGTCAGTTGCTTTTTCCGGAGCGGCTCCCAATGCATGCGCGTAATATACTTTTTCATAAGGTGTGGTAGCAGCGTCGTAACTGCTCCAGATAGCATCACCCAACTTACCAGGATTCTGAAGTGCGTTCAACTTCATTGCGAATGACCGAATACCTGCACCACGCGTTTCGCATTTTTCTGTAATTTGAGGAAGAACTTCTTTCAGGTCTTCTTTTTTTGTCATGGCCGATAGACATTCCAATATGAGATATTCATCCGATTCATCCAACAATGGGAGTAATTCGGAAGCTGTCACAAATTGCATTTTCGCTGCAGCGCGAATGGCAGCGACTCTGACATGTTGATCTTGAGAAGCTGTGTTCAAATAACCTAGTAGCAAATTCTTCGCATCAAGGTCATTGACCTTGCCGAGCATTGTCATTTGAAGCATCCGTACATCACTGTTGCGTTCTGTTCTGCACCATTGCATGATGTACTTTTTGTTTTTGTCATTGATAAACCAAGCACCTTGATATCTTGCCATGGCATGTGCACATGCAACGCGGGAATCTCCTCCTGTTTTTTGTAAAACAAAAGGCATGCGATTCATCAAACGTTCATCCAGCATTCCTGATAGATGAATCCAGAAGGCGCCTTTCGCCCATCCTATTCGCTCACCTTCTGTTTCGAATCGGCTATTGTCCAGAAACCTGATACCTGCTTCTGTTGTTTCTGGATCGCCTTCTTTTGCAAAATTATTACCGGTCAATTTCCCAACCGCCTCAAGGATCTGTTCGTCTACCAGTTCATCTTTTTCTAATTCAGAAGCAGCAACAAGTTGGACAATTGCACGAGAATATCCTGTTTGGCCAATGGCATAAACAGCGGCGACTCTCACGGATGGCTCGGGATCAAGAACCAAACTGAAGAGTTCATCGATTGCAGTTGTGTCTTGTATACTAGCGTATGCAAGCGCTGCCGCTTCTCGGAGCGATGCGTCCGGATTGGCGAAGTAAGGAATGAGCGCATCACTTTTGCGAGAATCAGCAAGTTCATAAATCTGCATCATTTCCGGATTGCTGAATTTATTGGCGGAACCTTTTGATTTTTGTTCTTCGCATGATTGCAAAAGAATTGCGCAGAACAGAATGAAGGGTATAGTAATTTTCATCGGGATTGCTAGCAACATTTTCATGCTGTCAAAGGAAAGAAGAAATCACAAAATCGGGCGAAATGATTATACGTTGAAGAGTTCAACATTCATTTCGAAGTATCCAAAATTCTCATCCAATGGATGAATATTGTACTTGAGATTTTGTTCAGCTTTTTTGGCGACAGTCACCAGTCCAAGACCAGCTCCGCCTTTATGACTAAACTCTTCGTTGCACAGGATTTCGATATACAATTTCCTAAGTGCGTTTTCATCCAGTTTGCTGAGCGACTGCATACGATGTTGCAATGAATCGACATCACCGGCCAAAACCAGATTGCCTGTAAAAAGTTTATAGGACTTGTTTGTTTTCGACACGATCAAGAATGCGTGCATATGTCCGGAACGATCCCTTGCACCATGAAGGGACATGTTTTGAAGCATTTCAATCAGCAAATTACAGACACGTTTCATGGCCTGGCGTTTATCACCCGAATCGAGGATAACGCTTTCAACCATTTTGAGTGTATTGTCATTTTTTACCTGATCGAAATCACCGAAGTGACTAAATAGGAGAGTTTCATTCGATGAAGAATGTACGACAGAACTGATAAGGTCATGGTAGATGCCTTTCAGGGTATCAAGTTTTTGGCCTGTTATGGATGTCATTCCAGTAGGTGGAGGTAAAGAAAATTTATCCGTGCTGGTTAAATCCATCAAGCTCAAAGTTAAGAATTCAGTCGCAAATGTACGATAAATGCAGACGAAACATACTTTTTGCCCGACAAATTTTTGAAATTTAAAATTATTTCCTTAATTGAAACAAGCCCGGGCTGATAATTATTAACAAAATGACGTGATGTTCAAAAAGGAGAAACCCCTGTTCCTGCTATACCACGCAAGCATGCAGGACAGGGGTTGACACATTTAGTTAATATCATCGGTATCGAAAACCGTTGTCGTCGTTGCAACCGATGTTTGAAAATAGAACCTGTATGACGTCAGGAAAGCCCGGGAATGTCTTCCGGCACGTTCCGGAAGACTCATTTCAACATATCAACCGTTACTTAGCATGCGAAAAGATTTCCTCGGGATAATAAATTCACCGTCTTCCGGACGCTGAATCATTTTATAAAAGTCGTTACACATATAATTGATCTGTCGGCGAAACGGCTTGCCTTGCAGATACGCATCCCACGCCTCCAGCGCCAGTTTTTTGGTAACGTCCCATGCATAGGTGTTGTATCCGTCAGGACGTGAGAAGCTGTCGACATAGCGTTTTACTTCTGGAAGGGAATTCATCGTGTTCATCGTTGTTCTTTTTTGATGGAACAAAGAATCAACCCCACGTTGTAACCTATTTACAATGAGAAAATAATTTTTGGAAGGGTTCAAATAACTTGACTATTGGCCAAAGAGCCAAAGAGGAAGAGAGGGAATAGGAAATGGCGTAGCAGCATTACTTCCTTTCAAAATGGAGTATTAAACAATACATTTATTCGTCCATTCCGGAAGCTTCTTCGGTTTTGCTTGATGTGGATACCATGGAGTTTATTTCGGCGATTTCATCATTGGTGAGATACCGCCACTTGCCTTCAGCAATGCCGGAAAGAGTGACATTCATGATGCGCTCTCTTTTTAACGTCAGCACTTCATATCCGAGTGCTTCACACATCCTACGAATCTGTCTGTTCAAGCCTTGCACGAGAATAATCCGAAATCTATTTTTACCTTCTTGTTTGACCTTGCATTTTTTGGTGATTGTATCCAGAATACGAACGCCCGCAGCCATTTTGTGGACGAATTCATCTGTAATCAGCTTGTGTACCGTGACTACATATTCTTTTTCATGATTGTTACCAGCGCGTAAAATTTTGTTGACGATATCTCCATCATTGGTCAGAAAGATTAATCCCTGGCTCGGTTTATCCAAACGACCAATAGGGAAAATTCTCTCCTGATGATTGATGTACGAAATGATATTGCCTTTGACATGTTGTTCTGTCGTGCAGGTCAAGCCAACCGGCTTGTTGAATGCAATGTAGAGCGCTTCCTTCTTTTTGCCAATTGGTTTACCATCGATGCTTACCATGTCACCTTCATTCACTCGTGTGCCTAATTCAGATTTCTTTCCATTAATTGTAACACGACCTTCTTCGATAATTTTATCCGCTTCTCGCCGTGAACAGAATCCGGTATCACTAATGTATTTATTAAGTCGGATACCCTGTGGCAAATCACTCATGGAAAATGTTGAATTGAAAGTTGTACTTAATTTTTATAAGCAGCCAATGCTTCTTTGAGTTGTTTTGAAATTTCAGTTTTGAGTGAACCCGGTTTTTCCACAGAAACTTGCGAACCATAACCCAGGATAAAGCTAATCAGTTCCGGAGTGATAATCACATGCAATCCAATCACAATCCCTGATTTCGACTCTTTTATGACACGTTGAGAGCTATGTATTGGCTGGGTGATTAAAAATTTTCCTGGCACTGGATCAAAGTTCAAAACAACATCTTGTGGTTTATCTGATTTTTCAGTGATTCCAATACAAAACTTAAAAAACACATCCGGATCAAAACCTTTTTCCATTGTAAATTTTCTTTCCGCGGTCTCTATGCTCTCGATTCTTTCCAACCCAAATGTCCGGATGTTTTTAGTGATGGAATCGAGCGCTACCAGGTACCATCGGTTATGGTATTCTTTTAAAAGGTAAGGATGAAGTTCATACTCTTTCACTTTATCATCTGTGAATTTACGGTACGCAATGCGGATGCTCTTTTTTGACCGGATGTGGTCGAGTAATGTCCCAAGAAATTCATTGCCTTTGCTCACTGTCGACTTTTCAAACTGGATGAATTTATCCAACGATTTATCATCCGGATTTGGAGAAATATTTACCCTGTTGATTATTTTTTCAATGGCGCTTTCATATTGTTTGAAAATGGGTACTTCCCTGAACTGATCGAGTGTGGCTGTTGCGAATCGAATGGCTTGAAGATCTTCTTCACCCAGTGAAAGTTCAGAAATAGAATATCCTTCCTGCTCATAAAAATAGCCGCCGTCTTGTTTACTGAATTTAATCGGTGCATGATATCCCAACTCACTTTCATTTTTCATTGCCCAAATGTCCTTATCGATCGTGCTCAAAGAAATTGCGTCTCCGCCGCTGCCATAAAGGGCGTCTTCACATGCTTGTCTTAAATCTTCACGGGTGGGAAATAGTTTTCCTTTATTGGTAAGGCATCTGTCAATGATTCTATAACGTAACAGGGCGTATTTGTTTGCGGGCATTTTTTGCAGAAGAATTGGTTGGTATTTGTCCAATCGGGTGCAATATCCGAATTGACAACGAATAGTTAGATATGAGAGCGCAACTGTTCGAAATATTCTGCTGTTCATTCGTTGTTGAATGAGAATGGGAGAAATTTGAGGAGTCTGGATTTTCGCTTGAAGAAGTTTTTTCGATATATCAAAAAGAGATGGCAGCTTTGGTTGGCATTGGCACTCATCACGTTTGGTTTGTACCGATATCGTTATGATGTTGCAGAATGGGTCAGAACCAGGTTGGGTATTGAATTGCCGGAAGATCCGCGGCCGGCGGGCGTTACTGACTTGCAATGGTGTGAACAGAATTACAAGGAGGAGATGCTTGACATTTCTCAGAAATTGGATTTGCCCTATGAGTACCTGATGGCATTGGCCGTTTTGGAATGCAGCGGAGAAAAGCCGGCAGGTCATCGTTATGAAAAGCACATTTTTAATCAATTGAAAAAAGTGCGTGATGGCAAACAGCGCAAGCTTGAAAATATACATCAAAAGGATTTGAATGGCCTTGATGATGATGGTCTCAAAAATCTGGCTACAAGCTGGGGGCCATTTCAGTTGATGGGTTACAAAGTCATCCCGATGGGTCTGAACATCGTGGATATTCGTGATGAAGAGGATGCTGCTTACTACGCTGCAAAATGGATTAAAGATGAGTATGGCCATTTTTTAAAAAGGAAAAAATGGAAGGACGCTTTTCACTATCACAACACAGGGCAGCGTTTTCCTTTGAGTGGACGATCACGAACACATGATCCTTACTATGTGTCTGATGGCATCAAGTACATGAAATATTTCGAAGGTCGAAAGAACTAGATGAATGGCCTATTCCCGGCTACTGTTTTTACAGCTGTGAAGAGACGATGCCGTCAATGAATTCCAACACCAATGCTGTGAGACTTTGTAAATCCACCTTTTCAATCGGATGTGGAGTATTCTCTAATATTTGAAAATTGGCGTGCGCTGAGTTTGCAAATTGTTTACTAGCTTCAACTCCCGCCGTGGTGTCATTTTCACCAACCAGAATTTGAAGTGGGACTTTGATCGATGATATATTTTCAAGTGTGATCATCGGGTGATCTCCCAGATCAATCATCATTCGACGTGTTTCTTCCAAAACACTCCGCCAATCATGATTGATATGAATTTTTTGAAGGTGATTCACAAATTGAGGGACTTTGACTTGCATTTTATCCGCATCGAGCATTCTGGTTTCTGTCGCAGCATTTTGTGATGTCCAATCCAACTTTGTGCCCAAGGTTGTGATGGAAGAGAAGAGTTCTGGTCTTTTCTGAGCAGCAAAAATTGCTGCGTATCCTCCCATACTGTAACCAAAGACATGCATGGTTTGAAGATTTGATTTTTCGATAAATTGAATAATCTCGTCGGCGAATAAATTCATGCTCATTCCTTCTGCAGATGGACTAGCCGTGCCATGACCGGCAAAATCAAAAGTGTGCGTTGCAATGGTTGGCTGTAATGAATCTAACATTGGCCTTAGTTGCGCACTCGAAGCAATTGCACCATGAAGGAGGAGTATGCTTTTTTTCATTTTTAAAATCGATAAAAAATTCTGGTTCTAACTGGCGCACGAATAGTCCAATATTTTTCTCTTAGCCAGTACCAGGGAAGTTGATCATTTTCGAATGAATCGTCGGGAAACGTTTTGTCGGAATAACGATGTCTCATAAAAATGGCCCCGAGACCAGCGGTGAATTCAAATCCGAAATTGCCGAAATACAGCATTTGTCCAAGGTTTATTGTGAATCCCATTGCTTTATGTCTGACTTGAATGTCCTCTTCATAAGCAGTCCCAGTCAATGTAGACACAAACTTTTCATTGGAATGAAAGGAGCAATCGCGGTAGAAATAGTCAACAGAGGTGAAGATCTGATTGTTACCGAATTTATTTCGAAAAATGTATTTTTTGATTCCCGGATTCAAAACAAAACCATTTCGGTGTGACGCTGTTTTACCATTGATGAATGCGGGTACAGCAAGACCGACAACAGGTCCACCATTGCATGTGAGAGCTGAGTTTTTGCTCAATGGAATTTCTATTTCCATTCCTGCATAAGGAAAAAATGAAAACAGATAACACGACGCTTCCACCTTGAAAAGAAGATGATTCGTCAATGTGTCGTAAGTATGTTGACAGCCTCCTGTAAATGGTTTGCAAAGTGTCAGGAACAGGCAAAACCATTTCATTCTGAACGCTTATCAGAATGGCAGATCATCGTCCATTGGGCTGGACATAGATTCCGGAACTGGCGGTGGTGGTGGCGGTGTAGCGGCAGAACCTGTTGTTTCTACTCCTGCAGCTTCGATTTTCCAAGCTACAAGACTATTAAAATATTTGCCCTGCCATTCACGTCCACGAACATCGAATTGAACTTTGAGTCTGTCTCCCTCTTTAAAACTGGTGATGAGGTTGCCTTTCTCCTTGAGCAATTCGAATTGAATGTCATTTGGGTATTGCTCTTCCGTCGTGATGACAAATTCGCGTTTAGTAAAACCACTCGGAAATGTTTGTTCGTCGCGGATAAGTTTGATACGTCCTATAAGTTCCATCGATATTGTTTAATGCGTTGATAACGGGGTAAAATTACCGCACATCGTGTCGAAGCCTTACCTTCGTTGAAAAATTTAGAAGATTTCTTCATAAAAAAATATTCAAACTCATTTGGAATTCTCAGAACTGAAATTACATCCGGAACTACTAGAAGGTATTTTTTCGATGAACTTTAAATCGGCCACTCCTATTCAGGCGCAGGCCATACCCGAAATCCTGGCAGGAAAGGACATCATTGGCATTGCACAGACAGGCACAGGAAAAACAGCAGCATTTGTGCTTCCGATTCTCAACATGATCATGGATCATGGTCACGATAAATTCACGCAAGCATTGGTAATTGTGCCAACCCGGGAACTGGCATTGCAGATCGACCAGGCTGTGGAAGCTTATTCTTACTTCACCGGTGCTTCAAGTATCGCCATCTATGGCGGTGGAGACGGTCAGGATTTTTATCAGGAAAAACAAGCAATTGTCAATGGTGTGGACATTATTATTGCTACACCCGGCAGATTAATTTCGCATTTGAATGTCGGTCATGTTGATTTCTCGAAATTGCGTTTTCTGATTTTGGATGAGGCCGATCGAATGCTGGACATGGGATTTCAACCCGATCTATTCCGCATTATCCGAACATTGAATGAGAAAAGACAGACATTGATGTTTTCGGCAACCATGCCAAGTGGAATCGCTCAAATGGCTCAGACATTTTTGAACGATCCCGTTCGAATCAATATCGCCATCTCAAAACCAGCGGCTGGCGTAAAGCAAGGAGCTTTGGTTGTTTTTGAAGAGCAAAAACTCAACCTCATACTTTATATTCTCAAACACGAAGACAGAACAGATCAAAGCATTATTGTTTTTTGTTCTCGCAAACAGGCAGTTTCAGCCCTTTATCAAAAATTGAAACAAGCCGGATTGAATGTCGGCAGAATTTCCAGTGATCTTGAACAGGAAGAACGTGAAGCAGTTATGCAGCAGTTTCGCAATCGCAGCATCAACGTGTTGGTTGCCACAGACGTTATCAGTCGTGGAATTGACATTGATGGAATTGACATGGTGATGAACTATGATGTTCCTCGCGATGCTGAAGATTATGTTCACAGAATTGGTCGCACAGCGCGTGCTCAGAAGAAGGGAGAAGCAATTACGCTGATTTCTCCAACCGATCAATCGAGTTTTCACAAAATCGAATTGTTGATTGGAAGTGAAGTCGAAAAAATGGTTGTTCCGGCTGAGCTTGGACCGGTTCCACCGTATGAACCAACAAAACGCAGATCGGCACCAGGCGGTGGTCAGGGAGGCAAAAGGCCTTTTCATCAGAAGCGTCGAAATCCCGGTGGACATTCCTCAGGAAAGTAATTATTCGCACAATTTTATGATTGGCCAAAGCAACGGATTCACTCTTTCTTGACTCTGTAAGAAGCTTGCACAAACAATTCAGAACGTTTCAATTTCCGTTCATACTTTTTATTTGATTGTAGTGCACCGACCAACTTCATTTGTTTGACCATTTATTCATTCTTTACCAGCATAATAATTTTGTATCACCATGAAAAAACTTTTACTCTGTGGTTTGATGGTTTGTCAACTGATTTCTTTTTCGCAACTTCATAAGAGGGCTTTGTTTTTGGGCAATAGTTATACGCAGTATAACGATCTTCCTGCGCTCACGTCACAACTAGCCAACTCCGCCGGTGACACGCTGGATGTTGAATACAACTATCCCGGCGGCACCACATTGGGCTTTCACTCCGTGAATGAAACAAGTCAGGCACTTATAGCGGAAGGCAATTGGGATTATGTGGTACTTCAGGAACAAAGTCAGTTACCGGCATTTCCGATTGAAAACGTCGAAGTCGACTGTTATCCTTATGCGACTTTATTAAATGAACAAATTCTGGCTGCAAGTCCATGCGCTGAAACCATGTTTTATATGACATGGGGGAGGAAAAATGGGGATGCCGGCAATTGTGATTTTTGGCCACCAATGTGCACCTATGAAGGAATGGATGATCTGTTGAAGGAGCGATACATGGCCATGGCAGAAATGAATGATGCTGTGGTTGCACCGGTTGGTGCGGTGCGTCGTTTCATTCGTGAGAATTTTCCGGATATTGAATTGTATGTCGCTGATGAAAGTCATCCATCCATGGAGGGATCTTATGTTGCTGCTGTTTGTTTTTACACATGCATTTTCCGAAAGGATCCGCAGCTCATCACATTTGATTATGGAATTGATGATGGGATAGAATCGACCGTTAAACAAGTGGTACACGATATTGTTTACAATGCTTTGTCTGATTGGTATATCACTAATTACGATCCAATGGCGTCATTTGAAATTGAGCATCTGACGGGGAGTACTTTTTCGTTCACTAATACTTCGATCAATGCGAATGAATATTTCGTTTACAATTCTGCAACGGATTTAAGTGAGCCATTGACATCTAACTCATTCGAATACACATTTCCAGGGATTGGGTCGTATGAAATTTGTTTGCATGCTGTTCAATGCGATTATGAGAGTGAAATTTGTTATCAGTTTGTTGATGGTGTTTTGAGTACAGAAGAAATCAATCAGCCTGGTTTTTTGATTTATCCAAATCCAACAGAAAATAGTTTGAATGTTCGTGTTGAGAATTGGCACAACAATTTTCAAGTTCGCATTTTTGATGCAAAAGGATCATTACTTTCTTCCAGAACTTGCAAGAACAATCAATCCATTGACATCTCGGAATTTCAGCCAGGAGTCTATTTTCTGGAAGTGCTGTACGGCGATCATCTGACAAGACAACCCTTTCAAAAAATGTAGACAATACGAATGAGAGCGAATTGGTCTGAAGTTTCTCACCTCTCACTTCTCACTTCTAACCTCTAGCTCCAGCTGTCTATCTTCTATTCAGCGCCAGAAGTGTCATCCAGGCTTCATTCACCATTTTTTGAGCGAGCAGACTCTTTGCGTGTTCGTGTAATTTCCTTTCAAGTGTGATCAGGTCATCTTCGAATTCGATGAACAATTCGGGAAGTTCAAGTAATTTGAATTCATTCACGGAGGTTTCGTCAGGAAGAATTTCTACGCCAGCGAGTTTTGCAAGGTCACTTCCGGACAGAACAGAAGAGTTTCTGATGTCGGTTGGAAGCTGATCGAAACCAATTCCGATTTGAGTTGTTGGCTGCGGCAATTGAAAAAGTCCTTTTGAAGCCCGTGTATACCAATGTCCGCCCATTCGTGCAACAAGGTCAATTTTTTCGGGGGAAATTCTGCCGTCTTCATCGAGGATACGTTCATCGATGTGCATCCGAAGCACTTCGCAGATAATCAGATTACCTGCTCCACCATTTTCACCGAGTGCGATGACATCGTTCACTTTACATTCCATCTGCACCGGCGATTCCTTTACACGAAATGATTTGATGAGATCAGAAGGAACGGGGGTTAGTCCGCATTTGACAAACTCACTGACACCTTCCGGATATTCGGTACTGGCGAGTGATACTTGCTCGACCAAATCCCATGACGCAATATTGATCACACATTCTTTGGTCTTCTTGACGTTCTCCAACGTGTGTTTGGTCGTGTTATCTCTTCCTCTTCGGGCAGGTGAAAAAATCAGGATCGGTGGATTCGAACTGAAGACATTGAAAAAACTAAAAGGAGCAAGGTTCGCACGACCTTTTTCGTCAATGGTGCTTGCAAAAGCTATAGGACGCGGGCCAACCGATCCAAGCAGATACTGATGGAGCTTAGGCTGTGGGGTTTCTTTGGGGTCGATAACTAACATATACTTAATTGAGAATTGAGAATGGAGAATTGAGAATTTCCCAAAAGCCAAACGAAGTTTGAAAAGTCTTTGACTGAATATTTTTGATCATAAAATTCATGTATTTATCCCCGCATTTTTTTAAATTCTCCATTCTCCATTCATAGTTGCGCTTCAATCACCTTCCGCTTCAGTTCTTCTTTGAACTCAGAAATGCGCTGAAGGAGTTTGTCGTCTGCGGTGGCCATAATTTGTGCGGCAAGAATACCGGCATTTCTTCCGCCATTAAGTGCAACGGTTGCGACAGGCACACCTGCGGGCATTTGAAGAATGGATAAAACGCTATCCCAACCATCGATGGAGTTGGATGATTTGATCGGAACGCCGATGATCGGAAGTGGGGTGAGGGAGGCCGTCATGCCCGGAAGATGCGCGGCACCACCGGCACCGGCGATGATCACTTTTAATCCACGGCTCACTGCAGACTGCGCGTATTCGAACATGCGTTCGGGTGTGCGATGCGCGCTCACCACACTGATTTCATATTCGACCTGAAGCGACTTCAGCACTTCTGCTGCTTCGTTCATGATTGGCAGATCGCTTTTGCTTCCCATAATAATTCCGACCATCTTTCTACTTTTTTGAGAGTGCAAAAGTACCAAACCTGAGAAGCTGTCTAAAATTGAATCAAACGGTTTGTTATGAGTCTTTTTCGTTCACACTTCGTTGAAATTTTTCTTAATAGCTGGAACTATTGATAAAAATTTCGCCTTGTTTGAACAAAAGAGACGATCATAACATTCCCGCTCATTCAAATTTAGACAACTTCTTAGAGGTGCCATCAATACGGTTATATTTGACCCAAACCATCACTATGATTCGCTTTCGACTGACCATTCTCGGTTTCCTTCAGTTTTTTGTCTGGGGTGCCTGGCTCATCACCATCGGTACCTATTGTTTTAATGCAAAGGGTTGGACCGGTGAACAATTCGGAGCCATTTTTTCGACGCTCGCCCTATCATCTTTGTTTATGCCGGCACTAACAGGAATCATTGCCGACAAATGGATCAATGCCGAAAGACTTTATGGCGTCCTGCATATTCTTTACGGATGTGTTTTGTTTTATGTACCGCAAGTGAATGATCCGGATACGCTGTACTACGTCATTTTTATTGCGATGATCTTTTACATGCCGACCATTTCGTTATCGAATTCCATTTCGTATACCATTCTTAAAAACAACAATTATGATGTCGTGAAAGTTTTTCCTCCGATCCGTGTGTGGGGAACCATTGGATTTATCGTAGCGATGTGGATCACAAATTTGACAGGGAGTAAAGCAAATGCCAATCAATTCATCATTGCAGCGATTGCTGCTATTGGTTTGGGAATCTACTCCTTCACTTTACCAAAGTGTCCACCGCAAAAGTCGGTTTCGAAGAATGCATCATTTGCAGAGCAACTTGGATTGAATGCTTTCAAACTTTTTGGAACGTATCGGATGGCATTGTTTTTTGTTTTTTCGATGTTCCTGGGCGCGGCGCTCCAATTAACCAATATGTATGGTGATTCATTCCTGAGCGATTTCGAAAAAATTCCGGCATATGCGGATTCATTAGTCGTAAAGTATTCTACCATCATCATGTCGATTTCACAAATTTCAGAAACGTTGTTCATTCTCACCATTCCATTTTTTCTAAAAAGATTTGGCATCAAACAAGTGATGTTGTTTTCGATGATCGCATGGGTGCTTCGCTTCGGATTATTTGCTTATGGAAATCCGACAGATGGATTGTGGATGATTGTTCTATCTTGCATTGTCTATGGAATGGCGTTCGATTTTTTCAATATCTCGGGTTCCTTATTCGTTGAAACGACTACAGATTCATCTATTCGATCGAGCGCTCAGGGAATGTTTATGATGATGACCAATGGAGTAGGAGCATTCCTTGGAAGTAAGGTCAGTGGTTACATTATTGATCATTTTTACACAGGAGAAAGCGGCGACAAAAACTGGCATGGCATCTGGCTCAGTTTTGCACTCTATTCATTGATCGTGGCCGTATTGTTCGTGATCTTTTTCAAAAATGAAAGTAAGAAAGTGGCGTTTAGTGGGGTGCATTGATTTCAATTATCAATTATAAATTATGAAGTTGTTTGATAAACGAATTATTCCTTCCTCAATATGAAATTCCAGAATACGCTTATCCTGGTTTTTATTCTTATAGTTTCTTGTAAAAAGGATGAGACCAAAAGCACGTTTGAATCTTCCTATTTTGTCAAAAACCTCACATCGTCAAGCATAGAAGTTCATACTTCACTTCACAATCAGGATGGAAGTGGTTCCGCGTCCACCATCAATTTTATTTCTTCAGGTAACTCCCTGAATATTCGAAATACCAAAGTGGAGGAAAATGCGGCCATCAGTAAAGTCTTCCACGATGTTCGAATATTTCAAAGTGGAACGGCATGCACTAAAGATGAATTGAGCAACGCGAATTGGGGAAAAGAAAAGTCAGGTGAAAAATTTGAATACACCCTTGCAGTTGACACCACTTTTTTTGAGTGAAGAGAAAGCTCGTACATAATTGATAATTTATAATTCTCAATTCTCAATTCTCAATTATGCCCTTCAATCTTCATCTGAGCCATCAAGATCGAGCTCAGTATAATCATCCAAATCTCTTCTTTCCTTTTTCGTTGGTCTGCCAAGTCCGCGTTGTCGGTCGTTTTTATATTGAAGCCGGATGATCTCCAGTTTTTTCATTTCATCTTCCGGAGTGACATCCATGCTATAGGTAGAAACCAGTTTTGCGCCAACACGTGTGTGCGGAAAAGAGATGACCTGATACGAAAAATGAATGGGGCCTTTGCGAATACGAATAACATCACCGATTTTGAGTTCACGACTTGCTTTGATGAGCTCTGCATTCACCCATACTTTGTCAAGTTTGCACTGACTGGCAGCCAGTGTGCGCGTTTTGAATACACGAATGCACCAAAGAAATTTATCGATCCTCATGGGTTTCTCGCGGAATTACGCAGAATGAATTTCAGAACTGCGCAGAATTTTTTATGAAGTTAGTGATTTGAGCAATCAGCTCAATTTTGATTGAAGTCTTTTAAAAATCAATTTGTAGATTGAATTTTTTTCTCAGTGTTTCCAACGATGGATTTTTCTGTACGAGATTGTCGAAACGCTGTTTTGCCGTTTGATATGTCGCTTTGATTTCTTCTTGTTTCAAAATTTCAACCACAAAATCAAGTCCTTTGATGTCGAAGTTGGTCCGCATAAAGTCAGCAAGCTGTGAGCGGTAATCATTGAAATACATCTGTTGCGTTTCACTCGGAAATGCGACCCGCAAAGTGTTTCCTAGTTTCAGATCAATTTGCGCCACTTTAAATGCAGACTGAACCTGCATATTGTGTTTGAGTTTGTCATCCGCAAAAGCGCTCCATGCATTTTGCACTTCTTTCGAAGTGTATTCTCTGCTCGGCAATTCACGTGTGGCGGTTTCGACTTCCACGGCATTCGCGGCATCAGCTGCGGTGCGTTGCATGGAACGTTTGATGCTCACATTTTCAGACGATTGCAGTATTAAATTTTTCTTACCGAATGAGGGCTTTATCGGTTCTGCGACAGTTGAAGACGCTATTGGATTTGCAGGAGCATCTGGTTTGGATGCAATCGAAGTTTGAGATGGCACTGCACGAACTTCACGCTGACTTACAGAAGGTTGAGTTCCATTGCCACTACGAAACGGCTTCAGTTTGAAGTTTTTTTTTTCGCCTTCTCTTTGATTGTAGAGAATGCTTGCGAGCTTCATGAGTGTCAGTTCAACCAGCAGTCGCTGGTGTTTGCTGGCCCGATACTGCGTATCGCATTCATTGATGAGCGACAGTCCCAGAATGAGTACGCGGATATCTGTGTCTTCCGCTTGTTGTTTGTATTTCGCAGCGATGTTTTCGCTTACTTCCATCAGCGCAATGGTTTGTGCATCCTTACTCACCATCAGGTTTCGGAAATGACTTCCAAGTCCGGTGATGAAATGATGTCCGTCAAATCCTTTGTTCAATACCTCATCAAAAAGGACCAGACAACCTGCCACATCTTCTTTGAGAATATGGTCAGTGAGTCGGAAGTAGTAGTCGTAGTCAAGTACATTCAGATTCTGAATGATCGCTTGATAGGTCAAGTTTTTTCCACAAAATGCGACTACCTGATCGAAAATCGAAAGGGCATCACGCATGGCGCCATCTGCTTTTTGGGCAATCACATGCAGCGCTTCAGGTTCTGCGGTGACGTTCTCTTTACCGGCTATGTATGCCAGGTGCTCAGTCATGTCCTTTACCTTGATTCTGTTGAAATCAAAGATCTGACAACGGCTCAGAATGGTTGGAATGATCTTGTGTTTCTCAGTAGTAGCAAGGATGAAAATGGCATGCGGTGGTGGTTCTTCCAACGTTTTCAGGAATGCGTTGAAAGCCGCAGAAGACAACATGTGGACCTCATCGATGATATACACTTTGTATTTACCAATCTGCGGCGGGATGCGCACGCTATCGACAATGGAGCGGATATCATCCACAGAGTTGTTGGATGCAGCATCCAGTTCAAAGATGTTGAACTGGAGATCGTCCATTTCCTGTCCAAGATGGCCGTTCACCGCTTTGGCAAAAATCCTTGCGCAGGTCGTCTTTCCCACGCCCCGTGGACCGGTGAAAAGATACGCCTGTGCAATTTGATTATTGGCAATGGCAGATTGTAGAGTGGTTGTAATATGCTTCTGACCCACAACGGTTTCCCATGTGTCAGGGCGATATTTCCGGGCCGATACGATAAAATTTTCTGCCATAGCGTTGCAAAGATGCGCGATGAAGTGGGATGGTTATCCACAATGTTTCAACAAGTTTTGATGGTGAGTTTTGAGTGTCTCTATCACTTTCATTCATTAAAAAACTGTTGTACGAGGCCAATGAAAGGAAATGCAGCGGCATAGCTTGGCTAAATAAACGCCACTTAGAGACGATTCTGATGAGATAGGTCATTGCATTTATTTGCGGGGAACATTAAAAATAAACCCGACCCCAAATACATTTTCAATGCTCCGACTGGGATCTTCTTTCAAGTATTTACGGATTTTGGTGAGGAATACATCCAAACTTCTTCCGAGGAAGTAATCGTTTTCACCCCAAAGGTCTTTGAGCATTCTTTCCCGTTTGATGACATTATTCTGATGATCAGACAAGTATTTGAGAATTTCGGTCTCCTTCTCTGTGATGCGCTTTAAATTTCCATTGATTGTCAAAGATTGATTACGAAAATCAAAGGTGTATAAACCAAGGGCAATCGGATTTGCGTCGGCATCAGACAATTGATCCTTGCTGCGACGGATCATCGCTTTGATTTTCCAAAGTAATTCCTCTTCATCAAATGGCTTATGGATATAATCATCGGCACCGGAGATATAACCATTCAGCTTGTCTTCTTTCTGAGATTTAGCAGTGATAAAAATGATCGGGATTTTTTGATCGTGCTGACGTATGCTTTTGGCCAGAGTGAAACCGTCCATCAATGGCATCATTACATCCAGCAGACAGAGATCAAATTGACTTTTTTTAAATGTTTTGAATGCGGACTCGCCATCTTTACATAGTTTGGTATCAAGGCCTTCGCCATCGAGAAAGTCCACCAGAAGCAATCCCAGATTAGGATCATCTTCGGCCAATAATATCTTATACTTCAATTTAGACATAAGGTATTGTCATCGTAAAAGTCGTTCCCTTGCCTGATTCGCTTTGAAGGCAGATTGTACCATCATGCAAATCAATGATTTTTTTTGCATAGGCAAGTCCGAGTCCAAACCCTTTCACATCATGAAGGTCTCCGGTTGGAACACGAAAAAATTTATCGAAGAGTTGTGCCTGATGCATTTTATCTATTCCAATGCCACGATCGGCGATCGTCACAACAAGTTGATGATCTGTGTTGCTGGTGCAAATTGTAACTTCAGGATTTACACGTGAATACTTGATCGCATTATCAATCAGATTGGATAGAGCATTCGAGAGATGCGATTTGTCGCCATTTATTTCTGATTTATTTGCTTCTGGTGAAAAACTAAAATGACCCTGTTTATCTTCCATCTGAAGACTCATCGTTTTTACTACATCTTCAATGAGGGAGTGCATATTGAAGACGGATTTTCGCAGTGAAATTTCTCCTCGTTCCAATGCCGTCATGCTTAACACTTGTTCCACCTGATGACTTAGTTTTTCATTTTCTATCAAAATGATTTCAGCGTAATGTTTTACTTTATTGTCGTTTGGAGAAGTCATATCCCGACTAATCATTTTACCCGCGAGACCGATGTTGGTGAGGGGAGTTTTGAATTCATGCGTCATGTTATTCAAAAATTCCGTTGTTTGATATGCTATTCTTTTCTCCCGGATCAAAGCAAGAACTGTTCTCCAAAACAAGATGAGCACTACCAGAATAAGGATGACAGATGCAATGAACATACCACCCATTTCCGCCATGATAAATTGTTTTCTATCAGGGAAAATAAGTTTGAGATCAAGCCCATTTGCGTTGATGCCTTCATCCACACGCTTGTTGTAGATGAGGTTTGCGAATCCACTTCCATTCTGTGTATTTAAGAAGGCAGGTTTTGTTACCACAAATGAGTATTGAATTTGAATATTATAAAAGTTCATGTAGTGCTTGAATAATGAATCCAGTTTGTGCACCTCGTCTTTGCCAATTTCGCTTGCCTCGCCAGTGGGGTTGGCGGTATCGACACAAGCTTCAATTTTTTTACACATATCTTCATCTGCAGCCAGAGCTTCGGCAGTTCGTGCAAGAACTATGTTGGCCTTTTCATTGAAAAGATCCGATTTTATTTTTGCTGTCTGAAGTATCCAGTTGACTTGGATCGCCAACAATGAAAGCAGGGCAATGGATGAGAACGCAATGAATATGTTAGTCCTATTATTCCGCATTTTACGTTGGTCAAAAGTAGATGCATTTACCGGCCTTAAGTATCACTAACAAGGCATTAACAGGTCAATAACTGGTTAACAACAAGGTGCCTCATGATTTAAGAATATCATTGCGGAGTGATACAAAGGTGTGAAGTCATGTTGAATCTAATGTGAGGTTTTTAAATGACTCCGATTTATTCAGTTACTTTAAACCAATTGTTCACATTGTAGAAATGAAACAATCACGCTAATTATAGAACCATGAAAAACATATCGATTACAGTGTTTACTTGCTTTCTTGCTTTGACAATCAACGCGCAAGAATTGTATTTTGAAATTCGGCCTGATCATCAGACGCCGGTTAAAAAGAAGGAACTTGATCGCGCCGGATTACTTAAAGAAATTACGCCCGGCTATCCTCAGAATTGGATGGACGAATATGTTTCCGTAGAGATTTTGGTTACGTCCAAAGGAACAATGAACAGGGCTCTCGGCAAGAATGATGTGCTCACTGCCGATCAGAAAAAATTGTTGAAGACTGCGGATTTGGGTTCCACTATTTCTATCGATGTGAAGTATAAAACGAGCAATGCTGCGACGGGTAAAACAGATTTGAGGAACATGAACTATTCAGTTACAGTGATTCCGGATTTGGAAGCGTCATTTAAAGGAGGTCATGCAAAATTGAAAGAGTATTTGAAGCAAAACGCGATCAATCAGGTTGCTGAGACTTTTCCACAGACTGAAGTGATACCTGTATGTGGTTTTTCGAGAAATGATCAGGGCGATGCGTTCACCTATGTGAGGCACTCCACTGTGATCGAATTTACTGTCAATGAACAAGGTGAATTGGACGGTGTTCAGGTAATCACTTCATGTGGTGATCCCGCAATCGATCAAGTGCTTTTGAATGCTATTGTTAGTATGCCAAAATGGACACCGGCTCAGAGTGCAGGTATTAAAGTGAAACAAGACTTTATATTCAGTGTTGGCGAGCAAGGTGGATGTTAGACATCTGAAATTACATGCGCGCTTATTATAAGCGGATCAGATTCGATGAAATGGCTTACCTTGAAGTGCCTGCATCAATGTCAACGCAGCCAATGTGAAATAACATAGTCCGATAAGAATCGTCACTTTGGTGTTTTTAATCAGGTAGTAAGAAAGAAGAGGTAGAACCTGCAGAGCGTGCATACCAATAAAATGGGCAATACGAGGATCACCAAATTTTTTGCTCCAGTTGAGAATGGGAATTCCCGGTCCGCCATCCGGTCCTCCGATGGTATGTGACATGCGAGAACCCATCACAAAGCCTTGAAAGGAAAATAACACAAAGATGAAAATGCCCATTCGAATAGCCCATAGATAATATTCAGGAATAGCGTGAATTTTGGTGGTGAAAAAAAGCACTCCGATATAAGCGGTCCAAATGGTAACAATGGACGCGGCCATTGCCATAAAACTATACAAAACGGAGTATATAGGAGAGCTGAGATTGAAATGTGATAGTTGACCTCTTCCTGCCTGAATGGCGATATAGATGATTTCAAAACCAAGCATTGAAATAATGATCCAATTGGTTAATTTGAGATTAAGGGAAGGAAGATAGGCGCAATACCAGGCAATGGCCCAGGCATATAAAAATGTAGAGAAAGCGAATTTAAATGGCTTGTACCAGGCGTTGACATTCATGACCTGGGTGCTCGTGAATCTCGTCATAGCCAGAAATATCAGGGCGGCGAAAAAACAGATCGCGCCAAAATAAAACAGTGATTCATTGCGAATTCGCAACTCTTGAAAAAAATTCAGATTAACCATGGAGCAATTTTCAAGTAAAATAAAATGAGATAACATCTGAACGAAGACATAGTTCGGCACTTATGCGAATGATGTGATTCGCACGACTTGAAGTACGCGCTTACTCTACAGTCAATTCTCTTGCACTCACAATCACATATTTACTATCGCCTCTCCAGGGTAATATTTTCCGATACTCTTCGTATTGAAGTTCGATACATGCTTTTGGTTTCAACTGAAGTTCGAGCAGCGTTTTTTGGACATTATCATCGCTGATGGAAAAAGTGAA
>JANOVT010000228.1:0-4134 GCA_031417525.1 Flavobacteriales bacterium
CTGACTCTCCGCTGATAAGAATAATTGCCCCGTAAGGGGCATTCTTCGTTATGACATATTTCGTATACATACTACAGAGTGAGAAAGATGGCGGTTATTATTATGGTTTCACCTCTGATTTGAAAGCACGGCTTGAAAGACATAATACTGGTCTGGTCAGAAGTACAAAATCTAGAACTCCCTTTAGGATTCACTATTTCGAAAAGTTCGACTCCAAAACTTTAGCACTAAGAAGAGAAAAATTCTTTAAGACTATCGATGGGTATAATTGGTTGAAAGAAAATGGAATCACTTGACTTCATCGAGGGGAGATTGCGGTCCCATCGGGAAAAACTGTTGTACTGAAAGGTACCCGGGGTTCCCCCCACGGGGCTGACTCTCCGCAGAAAAATGAATGAAATCCGGGTTATCCGGATTTTTTCATTTTCTCCCAAGCCCTGGCATTTTAAGGATCAAGGATTTTACTATGGATGCACCTCTGATTTGAAAGTAAGGCTGGTGAGACAAGATGCATGCCTGGTCAGGAGTGCAAAAGCGAGAATTCCCTTTGTCTTTATGCGATTCGCTGCTGATAAGCGTTTTTCGCTAAAGCAACAGTGGAGACGGAGGGTAGATTTCCCTGATTATTTTGGTAAATCGCTTTTTTTGATGCTGGAAAGAACCAGGTCATTGAGAAAGGTAATTATACCTGTTTCTTTTTTCGTTTTTCCAAAGTCAGTCAGAGAAGGCAAATGATTCATGAAAAAATTCTGAAAATGAGCCATTTCAATAATGGTAGAAGCTAGAGACTTTGGGTATTTATAGCTTGGATTACATTCTGAAATTATTTCACCTATGATGGCGCACAGATCCTTGTAAGGCTTAAAAAATTGTTGTCGATTATCTTCACCTACTTGCTTAGTGAGATAGGCCTTTGAACCCTCAGCAATGATGATCTGGTGGAGCAAATTTTCATCGATATAACTGGTCTGGTCATCTGCTTCCATAGAACCTGCGAGCAGCTTTATGATTTTTTTTAGCTTTACAATTGGATCTTTTATGTTATTCGTTTGAAAGCTGATTTGAAATTCAAGCCATATCCAATACCAGGCTGTGAGGTATACTAACAATTTATGTTTGTTTTCAAAATACCGATATATACCTGCTTCTGTGGTGCCAATTTCTTCAGCCAGTTTCTTAAATGTAAAAGCTTCGAATCCCGCTATGTGAATAAGTTGAACGCTATGTTTTAAAATATTCTTACCCAATTCTGAATTTTCAGGATTGCGAAGGAATAGTGCTTCGTTCATTGTTATCTGTAATCGCAGTTTCATTTCTTTCGTTTTATTGAAGCCCTTAAATCCACGCCGCGAAAATAGCGGTAAAAAGTATTTTACAACTTATTTTGAAAGTAATACTACCTATTAAGTGATTGTTGCTATCTTTGCAGCTCGTTGAGATTTTTCCGGTGTATAGAAGATGCAAGTGTTTTGCGCACTGCTTAGTAAATGTAAATAATGAACGAAGTAAACACGAAAAGGCCATTAGATCGCTTTTGGAAGCTGCTATCTCTCGAGAAGAGAGAGGTGTTAACCATTCAGTTTTATGCGGTTTTAAACGGCCTTGTTTATCTTTCTATCCCATTGGGAATACAGTCCATTGTGAACCAATTGTTTGGTGGTTTGGTCAGTACTTCTTTGGTAATATTAATTGTCTTAGTTGTTATCGCGGTAGTGATTAATGGTTGGCTCACCGTGCTACAAATGAAATCAAATGAAAAAATACAACAGAGGATATTTACAAGATTCAGTTTGCAATTTGCCCACAAGATTCCGCGGATGGATTTGTTGGCAGTGGATGATGAGCACTTGCCTGAATTGGTGAATCGCTTTTTCGACATTTCTTCATTACAAAAGGGCCTGTCCAAGATACTTATTGAGTTCCCTTCAGCGTCGATTCAAATACTTTTTAGCGTTTTATTATTGTCTCTTTATAATATTGCTTTCTTCGCTTTTGGTATTTTGTTGATTGGGTTAATATATCTCATATTCCGAATTACATATCCGAAGGGAATTACAACCTCTATGGAGGAAAGTAACTACAAGTATGAGGTAGGGCATTGGCTTGAAGAAGTTGCCCGAATCATCAAGAGTCTCAAGTTTATGGGTAGTAAAGAATTTGCATCACAAAAGGCTGATGTTATTATAAACAAATATTTGGATGCTAGAAATGAACACTTCAAAGTCCTAAAAATTCAATATTGGTCTTTTATCGTTTTTAAAGTGGTTATTACCGCTTCTTTATTGACTTTAGGTGCTGTGTTGGTCATTGAACAAAAGATTAATATCGGACAGTTTATCGCCAGTGAAATTGTGATAATTCTGCTTCTCAATTCCATAGAAAAGATCATCAGCAGCCTGGATGTTGTATATGACATGCTAACTTCACTCGAGAAAGTAAGTAAAATTTTGGATAAAGCGGATGAAAGACAGGATGGGTTGGATGTGCATGAATTGAGTCAAAGGAAGGGCATACAGTTAAAGGTAGAAAACTTGTATTTCCGATTTAATGAGAGTGATAAATACGTCTTACGCAACCTTAGTTTTGAAATCATGGAAGGTGAACGTGTTTGCATTTTTGGGTCTCAGGGTTCCGGTAAAACCACCTTACTGAAATTATTTACTGGCGGGTACTTGAACTATGAGGGAAAAATACTTTTGAATGATTATCCTCTCAGCAATTATAATCTCCAGAAGTTAAGACAGGAAATTGGGATCTATTTCGCCTCCCCAGAGCTATTTTCTGGGTCACTTTATGATAATCTTGCGTTAGGAGATACAACTGTTGACAAAAAATTAGTCCTTCAAATTTCTGAACAAACTGGTTTGTTGGAGTATATTCAGTCGTTGAGCAATGGACTTGACACGAAAATAAATACCATTGGTAGTAAGCTTCCTCACAGTGTAATTACTAAAATTTTGCTCACCAGAGCAATCCTTAAAAGGCCTCGTCTCCTGTTATTGGAGGATTGTTGGAGTGGCCTTGAAAGGATAGAACAAGAAAGAATAATTAAAATATTTACAAGTTCTGAAAATGGATTCACGGTTGTAGGTGTAACGAATGATGAGAACTTTGCCCGGATATGCAACAAAATCATTCTTCTTGAAGAAGGTGAGATCGTGGCAATAGGAAACTTCGAAACTGTAAGTCAAACTGAAGTGTATAAAAACTTGTTTAAGAAACTTAGTCTGTAATAAAGGATGTGGCTCAATAAGGATAATCAAACTTTACTCGAAGAAAAGAACAATTATGTTTCCTTCAGAAAGGCATTTCATCAAGACCACAGTTCTAAACTGATTAAATGGTTATGTGCGATGTGTTTACTGCTACTAGTTATTCTTTTACTTCCGTGGACTCAAAATATCCAGGCTTCCGGCACGATCACTACCCGCTCACCAGAGCAAAGACCTCAAGAACTTAATTCTGCTATTGCTGGTAGAATTGAAAAGTGGTATTTGAAAGAAGGCGACCTGGTGGAGAAGGGTGACACTATTTTAAAAATTACGGAAGTAGAGGAAAGTTACCTGGATCCTGACCTTTTGAGCCGAACTGAAGAACAAATTAAAGCAAAGGAAGGAACAGTGGATTTTTATCGTAATAAGGTAACAGCAATTCAAAATCAAATTGATGCGACTTATCGAGTTCGTGAATTAAAACTACAGCAGTTAGAGAAGAAGATTAAGCAAGCAAGCCTGAATGTGGTAAGTGATAGTATGGCTTTAAAAGCTGCTGAAACGGAATATAAAATTGCACAAGATCAATACAAGCGGCAGGAGGAACTGTACAAACAAGGCTTAAAATCATTGACTGAGCTCGAGCAGCGAAAGCAACAATCACAAAATGCAGACTCAAAATTATCAATCGCAGAAAATAAATTGGCAAATGCCAAAAACGATTTGCTGATAGCAGAAATTGAACTTCATCAGATAGATAATGAGTATTCTGAAAAATTAGCCAAGGCGGAAAGTGATAAATTCAGCTCACTTAGTGAAATAACAAATGGCGAAGGTGAATTGTCAAAATTGAAAAACAAATTTTCAAACTATGCAATTCGCAATGCTTTTTATTATGTACTTGCCCCTCAAAGCGGACAAC
>JANOVT010000229.1:0-56810 GCA_031417525.1 Flavobacteriales bacterium
TTCTTCTTTCTCTTTTTCATTCTGCAATATTTTTTGGGAGAAATTGTTTTGAAAAAAACACGATCATCATACCCTATGCGAATTACCGCTCTTCTTTGTTTTATTGCCATCTTGTTTTTGGGAAAAACGGCGTGCGCCCAACCCTGGACCGCCAACCAACTATCCACAGCGAGCACTGCTTCCAATGTCGCGTCCATCACTCAAGTGGAAAAAGATGCTATCATCTATCTCAACCTCGCTCGGTTGTATCCAAAAGATTTTGTACGATTGGAATTGACGGCAGATCTGAGTGATCCAAATGTGACCTCGCTGATCCGCACATTAAAATTGCTCAAGCCGAAGGAAGCGATTACATGGAACGCAGAATTGCAGGCAACTGCCGAGTGTCTGGCGAAAGAACAAGGACCAACAGGACAAGTGGGGCATAAACGAAAAAAATGCACCGGTGATTATTTTGCAGAATGCATTTCTTATGGAATGCTTTCAGGGCACGACGTTATTCTGCAACTACTCGTCGACTATGGCAATCCGGATTATGGTCATCGGGAGGTGTGTTTGTCGGGAGAGTATCATGTGGTGGGCGTGAAGGATGGAGAGCATGTGTTGAATGGAAGGATGGCGGTTCTTGACTTTAAGTGATTTTAACCACAGAGTCGCACGGAGTTCTACACGGAGTTCCACAGAGTTAGCTATTTCCTCCGTGAAACTCTGTGTAGAACTCCGTGCGACTCTGTGGTTAAGTTCATGGTTAAATTAGTCCCCGCTACAGAAAGCTCCTATATGAAGATCATCGTTCCCATGGCCGGAATGGGCAAACGCCTCCGTCCGCATACACTCACCACCGCCAAACCTCTATTGCCCGTTGCCGGTAAACCCATCGTGCAACGTTTGGTGGAAGACATCGTGGCCATCAGTCACCAAAAAGTGGATGAGATTGCCTACGTCGTTGGACGATTCGGTGAAGAAGTGGAGCAGCATCTGATTCAGGTGGCAAAAGACCTGGGCGCCCGAGGAACGATCCATTATCAGGATCAGGCACTCGGCACGGCGCATGCGATTTTGTGTGCGAAAAGTGCTTTGGAAGGCCCGGTGACCGTGGCTTTTGCCGACACCTTGTTTCGCGCCGATTTTAAACTCGATACTTCCGGTGACGGCGTGTTGTGGGTGCAAAAAATCGAAGACCCGCGTCAGTTTGGGGTGGTGGTACTCGACAAAGATGGCGTCATTGCTGAATTCAAAGAAAAGCCTGTTGAGTTTGTTTCCGACCTCGCCATGATTGGCATTTATTACTTCAATGATGGCGCGCGTCTCAAAGACGAACTGCAATACCTCGTGGACAACAACATCATGAACAGCAACGAATACCAGTTGCCGGATGCATTGCGCAACATGGTGAAAAAGGGTGCGAAATTTTTGCCGGGCACTGTGCAGGATTGGATGGACTGTGGCAACAAAGACGCGATGGTCGAGACCAATTCCAAATACCTGGGCTACAATCAGGATAAAAATTGGGTGGCGGCTTCCGTGAAAAACGATAATAGCGTGATCATCCAGCCTTGCTACATTGGTGAAAACGTGGTATTGAAGAATAGTGTTGTAGGTCCGGGTGTGTCGATTGGTGATGGCACAGTGGTTGAAAGCTCTGTTATTAAGAACAGCATCGTGCTGCCCGGCGCTACTTTGCATGGCGCTAACATTGCAAATTCCATGATAGGCACTTTTGCAAAATATATCGGCCAACCATCCGATATTAGTTTGGGTGATTATTCCGTGATTAAGAATTAGAAATACTTGAAAAGAACAAACCTATATCTGTTTTTTGCACTGCTCACTCCTGTCAGTTTTTTTTCGTGTAACAAACAAAAAAGCGCTGCCGAACCGAAATCCAGAAAAGAATCCGGAGAGGTAGAGCCGGATCAATTGCGTCCGGAAGTGGACACCCGCTTTCAGGAAAAATTTTTCCAAGCGCAACTGGAAAAGGCCAAAGGGAATATTCAGTCCGCATACAATCTATTTCAGGACTGCATCAAAATTGAGCCTCACAATGCCGCTGCGCATTATGAAATTGGTAGGATAGAATTGGTGACACTCAACAATCCGAATGCAGCGTTGGAGCATGCGAAGGAATGTGTCGAGCTCGATAAACTGAATCCGTGGTATCATCAGTTGTTGGGAGATACTTATATGGCACTTGCCAAATATGATCTCGCCGTGAAATCATTTCGTGAAGTTGCAAAACTGAATAGCTCCGATCCGAATGTGCTGTATCAGATTGCAACAGCTCAGTTGTATGCAGGCAAACCATCGGATGCCATCGCTACTTACAATGAATTGGAGAAACAAACCGGTCCGTATGAAGAGCTGAGTTTGCAAAAGCATCAGCTTTATCTGGAGATGAAAGACAAGGAAAAGGCAGGTAAGGAGTTGGAAGACCTTGCGCATGCATTTCCGGATGAGCCGCGTTATTGGGGAATGGTCGCTCAATATTATCAATCGATTGGCAATACAGAAAAGGCAGAAGTTGCATTGCAGGAGATGTTGAAGTCTGATCCGGAGAATGGACAAGTACATTATCAATTGTCTGAGTATTATGCAGCCAAGGGTGATGATAAAAAATCGTATGAAGAATTGCGCATCGCTTTTTTGACAACGGATGTAACGATCGATCAAAAGATGTCTGTGCTAATAAGATATCTTTCTCTTACGGATTTCAAAAGAGAATTTTTGCCGCAGGCTTATGAATTGTTGGACATGACCGAAAAGTTGCATCCACGCGAAGCAAAAATTTATTCGATCTACGGAGATTTTCTGCATCGGGATGGAGAAAATCCGAATGCACTGGTGAAGTATAAGAAGGCAGCTGAACTGGACCCTTCACACCGCATGATCTGGGAACAAATCCTGATGCTGGAATCAGAACTGATGGATTTTTCGGCGATGGAACGAGACAGTCGCAAGTCAATGGAATTGTTCCCTAATATTCCGGAATTCTATTATTACAACGGCCTCGCCAATCAACGATTGAAGGCATACGATAAGGCGACTGAATCATTCTTGATTGGTAAGGAATTGGTGGTTGAGAATGACGCATTGCTTGCGCGTTTTTATGCATCCATGGGCGAGGTATATCATTATCAGAATCTACACGACAAATCGGACGAAGCTTATGAAGAAGCGCTGCGCCTCGATCCTGAAAATGTTTTTGTCTTAAACAACTATGCTTATTATCTCTGTCTTCGAAAGATGAATCTGGAAAAGGCAGCCGCTATGTCGAAGAAATCAAATGAACTGAATCCAGGACTTTCTTCGTTTGAAGATACCTACGCATGGATTTTATTTCATCAGGGAAAATATCAGGAAGCATTGACCTGGATTGAACTTTCACTGAAGCACGGTGAAGTGAATGGTGAATTATTGGAACACGAAGGCGACATCTTATTCAAACTTGGAAGAACACAAGATGCGTTAGCGCGTTGGACACAGGCAGAACAAATCGGAGGAGCCAGTGATAAGATCCGACAGAAAATTGAACAACAAAAAATCATCGACTGATCCTTGCAATCCATCAGGTCTACTTATAACCGCCCCGGCATAGCGCTTCATCATTTTGTTTTTATGTGGTGTATCGCAACAGGAATTTTTCTGGCATCATGTCATAAAAAAAAGGATGTTGTTTCTACCAAAGAACCGCTCAGAAATCGTGCGGCGGGATTTCTTCTGCGTCGATATGAAGAAAACAAATACAATTTCGATTGGCTGGGAATGAAGATCGATGCTGACTTCATGTCTATGGGAGAATCACAAGGATTTAAAGCTACTATTCGTATGCGACGTGATAGTGCCATCTGGATTTCGATTACGCCTGCACTGGGAATTGAAATGATTCGCGTGATGGTAACGCCTGATAGTTTGAAATACTTGTCGAAAATTCCGGAGAAGAAGTTTTATTACCTCGGTGGATTCGATGATGTGAACAAGCTCGTGGGCGTTGAACTCGACTTCGAAATGTTGCAGGATATGCTCATCGGTAATGCCATTGGATTGGAGAAGGATGAAGGAAGATTTCGTAGTGAAACTGAAGAAGACAAATACTTGTTGATCTCGAAGTATCGTCGCAAAGTGAGAAGGATTGTAGGAGTGGATGATCGAAAACTAGAGGACGACACCATTGTGGTTAACCCGAATGATCCGCGCTATCAGCGCACCATGCGTAGAATAGAAGGTGATGAAGGGATCATTGTTTCTCGTTATTGGCTGGAGCCGGACAATTTTCGGCTGATAAAATCCGTTTTTAATGACGTCATAAAACAACGTGTAATGGAAATTGGCTACAGTGAATTTCAACAAGACGGTGATCAGTTTTATCCTTCGAAATGTCTGATTATGTTAGACAACAGCAAGGACAAACAAGAGCTTTCATTTGAGATTACTAAAATCAGCTCAGGAAAAAGCTATGATTTTCCTTTTGAAATTCCAGATGATTTTCCGCGACGCGATAGTCTTTAAATTAAATTGACATGAACACCCTTCACCCCAAAAAAAGTTTGCTGATGTGCGCTGTCGCATTGGTTCTTTTTGCAGCGTTGATGTTGCCATTCAGTGACGTTTTTTCTCAGTCGAAAAAGCAATTGCAAAAGCAGCGTGATGAGTTGAATGAGAAAATTGAGTTGACCAAGAAGCTCATCAAAGAATCTGAGAAGCAACAGAAGTCCACCACCAGTCAGGTGCAGATGCTTAATGAACAGCTAGCATATCGCGAACAATTGCTGGAAAATATCAATGAGGATATTGTGGAGATTGATGGTGAGATAGAAACGAAACACAAAGACATTGAATCACTTCGCACGCAGGTTGGTGATATGAAACAGGAGTACGGGAAGATGATTTACAATGCTTACCGCAACCGAAGTAGCTACGATAAATTGATGTATATTTTTTCTGCACAGAATTTTTACCAGGCATACAAACGATTCAAAATGACGCAGCGTTACGCTGAAGTTCGTAAACAACAGGCAATGGTGATAGCTGGTACACAGCAGGAAATTGAAATCAATGTGAACTTGCTGGAACAGAACAAAACAGAGAAGCAAAAACTCGCAGAGAAAAAGGAACGTGAAAAAGAGCAGATGGCTGAGAATAAAATTGAGCAGCAGAAAAAGTTGGTAGAGCTTCAATCAGAAGAAAGCAAATTGCGTGATCAGCAGAAGAAACAAAAGCTGGATCGCGATAAACTTTCGGTAAAGATCCAGGAAATTATTGCAGAGGAAATCAGAAAGGAGAATGAGAAGAAGGAAGCCGAGCGGAAAAAAGCAGCCGCCAATGCGGCGACTGCAAGCACATCAAAAACTGCTGGCACAACAACAGCGAAGAGCACGGCAGCAGTTGCCTTAGCTCCGGAGACGGTATTACTGAACGCTGATTTTGAAAAGAACAAAGGCGTTTTACCATGGCCTGTGAGCGCCGGCGTCATTACATCGCATTATGGCAAACACGCACACCCTTCGTTGGATCAGGTGACGGTGAACAACAACGGAGTGGATTTTACAACCGATAAAAACGCATCGGCATTGGCAGTGTTTGGCGGAACGGTTTCATCGGTTTTCAATATTCCGGGAGCAGGTCAAAATGTGATTGTCACGCATGGTTCATACAAAAGTGTTTATTCCGGACTATCGGAGATCAATGTCAAAGTAGGAGATAAAATCACCGCACGTCAAAAGATTGGAACAGTCATGTTTGATGGCGAAGAATACACGCTGCACTTTGAAGTCTGGAAAGTAGGCAGCGAAGCAGGAAGTGCGCAGAATCCGGAGTTGTGGATTAAGAAACGCTAAGCGAAAAAAGTAACTCGATGTTTATAAAAGTTCTTTGATCCACCCTCTCCTCTTTCTCGTTCTGCTTCTCGCTCTATTCATAAACTTCCCATAGAGGTGCAATTAAGAATTTACGAATAGCATTTGATATACCCTCTCCTCTTTATCGTTCTGCTTCTCGCTCTAATAAATGAAATGCAAGAAGCAGAATGAGAAAGGAAGAGGGCATCTCAAGAGCATTTTGTAATTACGGATCTATTTCAGTTAATGGAATCTTTATTCTCCGGAAAGTTGAGAAAGTGAAAAAGAATTTTTTCAAGCACTTAAATTTTTTATCATGGCGTACAATATTCGTGAAATTTCTTCTGCCATGGTGTGAAATTGATTGAACTGGAGTTCGTCTATTTGTTTTTCCTCAAACAGAATGTCGTATATCGCCATGCATTCGAATATGGAACTTCTTGCAATAACAAAGAAATTTTTTCGATCTGCTTTTGAAAATCTACCAGAACCTTCTGCAATATTCAAGACAATGCTAAAGGAGGCCCGGTTTAATTGGTCATTCGTCGTTTTTGAAAATCTATTTTCTTTAATGATTGTGCTGCTGGCTATATGAAAACACTTGGCTTTTTTATAAACCTGGAGATTGCGAAAATCAAACATGGCAATTTGGTTTTATATGTTACATACAACCAAACTATGACAGCTGAAGAAATGAATCTGGAATATTGTATGCTCGTAGTGGCATAACTTCTAAGTGGCAAACAAAAGAATGGAATAACAAAGCGAGATGAAAAACCGGGAATTCAGGAATATTCAAAAAAATAAAGGGTTGTCCGTCCTCTTTCTGGTGCTGCTTGAATAGCCTTACCAAAGCGGTTCATTCAAGGGTTTACTAAATGCGTTCGATACGCCCTCTCCACTTTCTCGTTCTGCTTCTCGCACTAAAAAAAACTGAAAGCGAGAATCAGAACGAAAGAAGAGAGTGAATCTCAAGAGTGTTTTTGATTTCGAATCCTTATTATTTCTGAAAATCTTTGAGAGCGAGAAGCAGAACGAAAAGGAGGAGCGGGTATGTCGAGGAGAATTTTTAGATCCTTGCCCATCCATTAAAGTTTAATTAAATAATAGAGCGAGAAAGAGAGCGAGAAAGAGAGCGAGAACGTAGTGAGCGGTTTCTTCGAACACAAACCATAGAAAAAAAACCGCCCCAGAATTACCCGGGGCGGCTCCCTTTTACCATGAAAACAACAAGTATCTCTTTCAAAATACCTGTTACGATCAATCTTTTTTAGTACTCATCCTCATTGAAGAAAAAATCTTCTTTGGTAGGATAGTCCGGCCAGATATCTTCTATCGTGTCGAATACTTCTTCATCGTCTTCAATCTGCTGCAGGTTTTCTACCACTTCAAGCGGCGCTCCTGTACGCATGGCGAAGTCAATCAATTCGTCTTTCGTGGCCGGCCATGGTGCATCTTCTAAGTACGATGCCAATTCTAGTGTCCAATACATAGTCGTCGGTTGTTTGAAATTCCTGATAATTAACGAGTCGCGAAAGTAAAAATTCCATCATAGCAAACAACATCCAAATTCATTTCTTCAGAAAATAATCATATTTCAAGCCTGGCGGGGCATCCAGGGTGTCTCCGGGGCATTTTTCTCTTGGGCGACCATCCGTGAGAGCACAAACAGGTAGTCGCTTAGCCGATTCAGGTAATGCAAAATAACTTTCGGCACCGGTTCAAGGTCGGTGAGGAACGTCACGCTGCGCTCCGATCTGCGGCAAATGCAGCGTGCAATATGGCTGTGCGAAACGGCAATATCGCCGCCTGGCAGCACAAAGTGCTTCATTTCAGGAAGTAAGGCTTCCATCCGGTCCATTTCATTTTCCAGATATTGAACATCGCCTTCTGTCAATTCCGGCAATTTCATTTTACCTACATGTGATGGATCAAGTGCCAGATGACTACCGAGGGTAAAAAGCCGGTCCTGAATTTCCAACAATATGGATTGATGGCCAGTGTCCTTCAGCAGGTCGCGCAATAGTCCAATGTAGGAATTGAGTTCGTCCACGTTGCCATAAGCCTCTATGCGGGCGTGATGTTTAGGAACCCGCGTTCCGCCCAGTAGTACCGTGGTGCCGTCATCCCCTTTCTTCGTATAAATCTTCATGGATCAAATTTAGACAGCTAAGAAGTACCGACGACATTCTGGCTTTCATTTGCACCTTCTAATTCATCAAATGACTGCACACAAGGAAATAGCCAAACAGGAACGCTACGACAGAGCCTATCTGAAAATGGCGGTAGAGTGGGCGACGCTTTCACATTGTACTCGAAAAAAAGTTGGGGCTTTGCTGGTAAAGGAAAATATGATCATCAGCGATGGCTACAATGGCACGCCCAGCGGTTTTTCCAATGATTGTGAGGATGATGAAGGGAATACTCATTGGTACGTTCTACATGCAGAAGCCAATGCGATCATGAAAGTGGCGAAGTCAGCGAACAGTGCAAAAGACTCTACTTTGTATATCACCCTTTCACCATGCAAAGATTGCTGTAAACTTATTCTTCAAGCCGGAATTCGTCGACTGGTTTATATCAACGAATACAAAGACAACACAGGGCTGGAGTTTTTGAAAAGCGCAGCAGTCGATATTGTGAAAATTGACCTTTAAAAACACAAAAAGGAAAGCAGCACACAATTTTTTGTAATGCATCTTATTCCAGCGCTACCATCCATTAATTTGCGACTTCCTTTCAGAAAAAATCTTTTTAGATTCTATACGTCAAAATGAACAACGAAAATCTCGGTAAGTACGATCAGATGTCAACAGACAATTCAGCAAGAAAGAAGCCTGCAGCTGTTCAGCCATTGCTTTTTGCATTGACACTTATTGGTGGCATGTTTATCGGAACAAACCTCGGAGATAAAAATCTGTTGCAGGTGAAATCGGCAACAGAACAAAATCCAAATAAGCTGGTCAGCCTCATTGATTTTATTGAGGACAACTACGTCGACAGTATCAATAAAAAAGATTTGATTGAAGATGCGATTCAGAGTGTATTGCAGAATCTGGATCCGCATAGTTATTACCTCCGCGCAGAAGAAGTTATTTTTGAAAAGGAAAAAATGAAAGGCGAATTCAGCGGAGTGGGAATTGAATTTCTGATTCTTCGCGACACCTTGATGGTTGTAAAAACGGTTGCCGAAGGGCCGTCTGCCAAAGCAGGATTGCAGTCGGGTGATCGTATTTTAAAAGTAGACGACGTAGAAATTTCCGGTAAAGATCTCAATGGTGAAAAGGCGCAAAAATTATTGAAAGGAAAAAAAGGAAGTGATGTCAAAGTGACTGTCATGCGTCCAGGTGAAAAAGAAATGATTGAGTACACGGTTGAGAGAGGTAGTATTCCGATAGAAAGTGTTCAGGCTGCTTTTATGTTGAATGATAGCGTTGGATATGTCAAAGTGGATCGTTTTGCCGAAACAACTTATGATGAGTTCAGCACAGAAGTTGAGAAGCTTGAAGAGGACGGATGCAAATCATTGATCCTTGATTTGCGTGGAAACGGCGGCGGACTAATGAATCAGGCCTCCATGATGGTGGAAGAATTTTTAACGGAAGATAAAACCATTGTGATGACACGCGGCATTCACACGGGAGAAGACATTATCCGTTCTTCTAAAAAAGGAAAATTCCGCGATATGAGTGTGATCGTCATGATCGATCAGAACTCTGCATCTGCGAGTGAAATTGTAGCCGGAGCATTGCAGGATTGGGATCGTTCGATCACTGTAGGTCGCAGATCCTTCGGCAAAGGACTCGTTCAACATGAAATGGAACTTGCAGACAACAGCGCTTTGCGACTGACTGTTGCGAGATATTATACACCGACCGGCAGATGCATTCAAAAGCCTTATGGCGATTCCATTGACTACACAAGTGATTTTCACAAACGCTTTGAAAGCGGGGAGTTGACTAGCGCAGACAGCATTCATTTTGCGGATTCCATGATGTTTAAAACACCGGCTGGTCGCACAGTGTACGGCGGTGGCGGCATTACTCCGGATGTATTTGTGCCGATGGACAGTATCTATTTTTCCGGACTGCTTTCAGAGATTGCATACAGTGGTGTCATACGTGATTATTGTTTTAACTACATCGATGATCATCGTAAAGAATTGAAAAAAATGGAGACACCGGATCAGTTCATCGAAAAATTTGCTGTGTCTGATGTTATGGTTAGTTCTTTGGTTGCATTGGCGGAAAAGGCGGATGTCAAAGTGAACAAGTCGGTTCTGAAAAAAATTACTCCACAACTTAAGACGCGATTAAAAGCGCAGATGGCCAGAAATCTTTATGATGAAAACGCCATGTTCCGTATTCTTCTCGACAACGACCAGGATTTCAAAAAGGCCATGCAGGTGGCAGGCAACTATCGCGAATTCGCGATGATTCCGAAGAAGTAGTTTGTCTGAAGGGAAGGAGCCAAATAGCCAAAGAGGATAAGAGGGTTTTGAAGCTGAGTCTTGTTACATGCATTTCTCTGATCCTCTTTGGCTCTTTCGCTTTTGAAACATAATTTTCAGATGCGCAATCCTCTAATCCTCTAATCCTCTAATCCTCTTTTCCTATTTGGCTTTTTCGCTCTTTCGCCTTCCTGAAATTCTACCACCATCGAAAAATCCCACTTCATCTTCACTCAATGTGCAATCACCGACCAGTGGTGAATTTGGTTTTTATGTGCTCATAATTTCGCTCAATAATCCAAGCGGATCACTTGATATAGAAGTGATCGCGTTGGAATCAAATGAACACATCAACGACAATCAACACGCCAATTCGAGATAGTAGGAGCATTGCAGCGGTTGTAAAAGACTACAGCAAAAAGCTTTTTGGTTTTATCCGTGGCAAAGTGAAAACTGTGGAAGATGCAGAAGACATTTTGCAGGAAGTGTGGTATCAGTTCAGCAATCTCACAAATATCGAGGACATTGAAAGTGTGAGCGGATGGCTTCATCAGACCGCCCGCAACAAAGTGATTGATCGCTATCGAAAAAAATCCACTCGTTCCATTGAAGATTTTGAAGAAATGAATGAGGATGGAGAACTTCATGTCAGGGAGATCCTGTTGTTGGATGAATCAGAAAATCCCGATCTTGCCATGTTCAAAGATTTATTCTGGCAAGAGTTGATGAAGGCATTGGAAGAATTGCCGGAGAAACAACGCGCCGTTTTTATCAGCAATGAAATGGAAGATCAGACACTTCAGGAAATTGCAGATTCCACAGGTGAAAACCTGAAAACCATCATCAGCAGAAAAGGATATGCTGTAAAACATTTGCGCAACAGATTGAATTATTTGTATGAAGAATTTTTAAATGGATAAAAGCATGATGTATTCAAAACCGCCATACAAAAAACGCGGGGGATTCTTCTTCCTTTTTATAGTCGCAGCATTGTTCGGTTTGTCGGCAGCAGTGATGTTGCTGTGGAACGCATTGTTACCCGGACTGGTCCATGCCGGAACAATTGACTATTGGCAAGCGATGGGTTTATTGATTCTATGCAGAATTTTGTTTGGTGGTTTTCATTTTCGCCCGGGTCATCGTCGCGGGCCGTTCGGCCAACATCCCTTCCGACAAAAATTTATGTCCATGTCGGAGGAGCAAAAAAGCAAATTTCGTGAAGAGTGGAAGGGGCGTTGTCAGCAATAGTTCAAAGTTCCTAGTTCCAAGTTCGGCGGAGATTCTTCGTAACGCCGGGCAAAGTCTTGCCATGTTTTAGCTTCTTACTTATGGTGATTTTGCTTATATCTGAAATTCTATCTGCGAATTCTGCGTGAAATAAAAAATTTTAAAGTAAAAATCCGAATGGTTCGTCTTCCCTTTTATAAAACAAATCAACTCAATGAACAAGTCAATTTTTAAAGCCATCTTCAAAGGAATATTTGTAGGGGCGGTCATTTTTATGATGCCATTTTTTATTTTGAAAGTCGTGGTATTCTTCATGATTGCCGGATTGTTGTTTCGCATGTTTATCGGAAGACGCATGGGAAGACGAATGCAACAATATCGACTTGCATTAGCGGATAACATCCGCAACATGAGCGATGATGAATATGCGCGGTACAAAGAAAATTTTGGCAGTGGTTGTGGACATCATTGTTATCACGAACAAACAAATTCAAAAACAAGAACACATGAAACCAAGGAATAAATTCATCATCGGAACAATAGCAGCACTGCTGACCTTTGGGACATTGTCCGCTACTGTAGGAAGGCATTATGCTCATCGCTTTGCGCCACATGAGCAACAGGAAAACTGCCATCGTGGAGTTGATCGCCACGATTGTGGATCTGAAGAAAATCAACAAGGTCAGCAACAATAATTAAAAATCACACGGAATAGAATTTCGGGCAACTCAAAATTTGTTTGTTCTCAGTTCTGTGAAATAAAAACAAGAGTCAATGTACAATCAACAAAATCAATCGAACGGTCCGCAAGGATGCGGTCCGTCATCAGAAAGAAGTTTTCGTCATTTCTCCGGCCACAGAAATCCGGGAGGATATCGCCGACCGAAATACAATGTGCCGGTGAACATTCTTGAAAGTGACAACCACTTCGAAGTGCACGTTTACGCAACGGGATTTGCAAAGGAAAACATCAAGATCACAGTAAGCGATGATTTGCTTTTCATCCATGGAACAAGGGAGTTGACGGATGGCAATGAGCCGAATTTCATGCGGCAGGAATTTCCGGTCAAAAATTTTGAGCGAACACTTGTATTGAACGGTCAAGTGGATGCAGAAAAAATCTCAGCGCGCCAGGAAGCTGGTGTATTGATTGTGACTTTGCCTAAATCGGCAGAAGCACAAGTGAAGGAAAGGAAGATCGAAGTGAATTGAAACGCACTCCGGTAGGGATGAAACAAAGCCGTCATGATTAGTCATGGCGGCTTTTTTATGTCCAGTGATTTCAAGAAACCCTAATGAATTCCTACTTTCGCGGTGTGTCAGAAACGAATATGCGCCAAACCCTTTGCAAGGATGAACGTCTTTCCAGGAGAAAGCTCATTGAAGCATTGCACGAAAAGGGGGTGAGCATCAAAACACCGGCGATCATCCTTTTGTACCAGGTTACGGAATTGCCGGTGACCTTTCCGGCTCAGGTCATGTTCAGTGCCAGCAAGCGTATTTTTAAACGCGCACATGACCGAAATCGCGTAAAACGCTTGCTGCGAGAGGCTTATCGTAAGCAAAAGCACATTGTTTATACTTCGCTTACCGGAGCACAAAAGCAGGCTGCTCTGCATTTTATTTTTACCGGACGTCAGCTTCCCAATCAGGCATATGCTTTTGGTAAAATATTAGAGCTGATCAAACGTTTCGATGAAGAAATACAAAAAATGCAATGATCATATGGAGCAATTCATTTCTCGTGCAGATTTGTTTTCGTATTTCAAGCATGCTTCAAAACACCCGGAATTACTCTGAATAAATGATGAAAAAATTACTGAATTCAAAAGCGAAAAAGTTGGTTGCCATTTTTGTGATTGCAACAGGTTTGATTTCCGCGGCTTTACCGGAAGAATTTTTTGAGATTTCCAAAAACATGGAAATTTTCACTTCGCTTTACAAAGAACTGAATATTTATTATGTCGATGGCACAAAGCCGGGAGCATTGATGAAGACGGGCATCGATGCCATGCTCAAATCACTGGATCCATACACGGTATATTATCCGGAGTCAAAGATCGAAGACGCAATGTTCATGCAGACAGGACAATACGGTGGCATAGGAACGATGGTCAACACAATTGAAGGAAAGATTACGATCACCGAACCATACGAAGGGTATGCTGCAGTCAAAGCTGGATTGCTCGCCGGAGACGTAGTTCTGAAAGTCAACGGCAAATCGGTGGAAGGAAAACAACACGACGAGATTTCTGATCAGCTCACGGGACAACCCGGTAGTGAAGTGGAACTTACTATTCAAAGACCAGGCGAGCCCTCAACGCGCACAATAAAAATCAAGCGAGAAGAAATTAAAATTCCGGATGTTCCTTTTTATACGATGCTAGGTGATAGTGTAACCGGTTATATCAAACTGAATGGATTTACTCAGACAGCAAGTCAGGAAGTGCGTAGTGCGATGCTGGACCTGAAGAAGAAACACATGTCAAAAATGATTTTGGATCTACGAGGTAATGGAGGTGGTTTATTACGCGAAGCCATTTCAATTGTCAATTTTTTTGTGCCCAAGGGAACAGAAATCGTGAGAACGAAAGGAAAGATCGATGAGTGGAATAAAACGTATACTGCTATCAATGAACCGCTGGATACACAGATTCCATTGATTGTACTGGTGGATGGATTTTCAGCATCTGCATCAGAAATTGTAAGTGGTAGCTTACAGGATCTGGACCGTGCGGTGATCGTGGGTGAAGAATCCTATGGAAAGGGATTGGTACAGCAAACGAAAGATCTGGCATACAACAGCAAATTAAAACTCACCGTTGCGAAATACTACACACCTAGTGGAAGATGTATTCAGCGTCTTGATTATTCACATCGGGATGAGTCAACCGGCAAAGTTGTGGCCAAAGCAGATTCGCTGATTAATGTGTTTACCACAAAAAACGGGAGAGTTGTAAAAGACGGTCGGGGCATTGCTCCGGACGTAGAAATCAAACAAGAAGAAAGCTCTCAGATACTTGGTTCGTTGGTTCAGAATTGGGTGTTGTTTCATTGGGTAACCGATTATCATCATCAACATTCAAGTATTGATTCAGCAGATAAATACAAGCTGACCGACAGAGAATACAACGACTTCGTGAATTATGCGAAGAGTCAGAGTTTTCACTATGAGACAGCAACAGAACAACTTTTTGCCGAATTGAAAAAGACCGCTGAAATCGAAAATTATTATGCCGGTTCAGAAAAACAGTTCGAGGATTTGTTTGTGCGTATTGAACCGCAAAAGGAAGCAGATCTGATTAAATTCAAGACACAGATTAAAGAGTTTCTGGAAAACGAAATCGTGGCGAGGTACTATCATCAGACAGGCAGAGCGAAAAATGCATTGCCGGTTGATCCTTGTATCATGAGGGCTGGAGATGTTTTTGCCAAGGACTACGATCGCTTGTTGCAGGGAGTGCCTGCGAAAAATTAATTGCAGCATGACCAGTGATCTGAACGGTCAACAAAAGAAATCAGCGGTTAAAACTTCCAATTTGAGAGTCTATGCATTCTGATCAATGGAATTCGATCATCAAGATGTTGAAGTTTATTGGATTCGCATTGTTAGTTGCAGCGTTGCCGTTGAGCAATTTTTTTATGTCATTCGCCAGCTTTTGGCTTGTTGGTGTGTGGATACTCGAAGTGATCACCGACTTAAGAACGGGCAAAAAATTCAAGCAGCGTTTCACAAGATTTCGTGAAAACAAAAACGCGCTTCTTCTGACCTCACTTTATCTGCTGCCACTCATCGGATTGTTATGGACGAGTGATTTTGGTTATGCGACCTGGGATTTGCGGATGAAGCTGCCCATTTTGTTTATGCCTTTTCTGCTTACGACTTTAAATCCAATTACAGACAGGGAGTATCGTTCTTTATTGGGCATCTATATTCTCAGTCTTTCATTTGCAGTGATCTGGTGTTTGATGATCTATTGGCAAATTAATCCAAGGCCATTTGAAGACGTTCGCGAAATATCTGTTTTCATTTCACATGTTCGATTTAGTTTATTGATTGTTCTTGGTTTGTGTATCGTCTGGGTTGAGGCTTGGGGAAAACCATACGGTGTAGCCTTGTGTATGATGCTGAGTGCATGCTTCTTGTATTTTTTATATGTGATTGCAAGTATGACCGGCGTGATAGTTTTGGGCTGCATTGTTTTGTGGGCATTGGTTGTGCAGCTGCGCAGGGCAAAGAAGATGTGGGTGAAAATTTCGTTTGGTTTGCTGCTATTGGGAATACCGTCGTGGACTTGTCTTTACTTCTATATGAGTTATCACCGATATTTTGATGTAGCAGAACTTAATTGGAATTCACTTGAAAAAACAAGTGCGCTTGGTGAAGTCTATGAACATACTCCTCAATACAAGGGGGTAGAAAATGGTCATTACGTGATGACTCACATTGCCTGGAGTGAATTGTATCGTGGCTGGTTGGAGCGAAGTAACATCTATCCGGATAGCCTTGATGCAAGGGGACATATTCTGAAAGGTACATTGATCCGGTACATGGCTTCTAAAGGATTAAGAAAGGATCTGGAAGGAATTCATCAGCTCACAGACGATGATATTCGCGCAATTGAAGGTGGTTCTCCGGTTTTTAATGAAGACAAAAAGAATGGTCTGAGCAGAAGACTTGACAATATATTTTTCGAATTGTCAAACTTCCGGGCAGGTGGAAGCCCGAACGGACACAGCGTATTTCAACGATTTGAATTCTGGAAAACTTCAGCCGCCATCATTCATGATCATTTTTGGATAGGTGTTGGTACCGGAGACGTCAAAAGAACGTTCGTTGAGACCTATGAAGCATATTCATCTCCATTGGATAAGGAGCACAGACTGCGCGCGCACAATCAGTATTTGACCATCTGGCTCTCGTATGGCGTTGTTGGATTCATCTGGTTTCTGATCATCGTTTTTTGGCCGTTAAAAATGCACCCCGGCAATTTGTTGCTAACAGCATTCACGATTATTGTAGCGATGTCATTTCTGACTGAAGACACTCTTGAGTCTCAGGCGGGTGTCACCTTCTTCACCTTCTTCTATTTATTTTTTACGCTAAAGAGGAAGATATCGCTTTCAACACTTCGTCCGGTGAAATAGCTAACTTCTCGCCTTTGCGCGGATGCGCAGGTGCTGTGATGAATTTTGCAAATTTTCCAAGAGGTGCCCATCTGCCTGGATGAATCGGGCGTTTCGGTGAGTACAACCCGATGGCGCGAATTCCCGAAGCTGCTGCAATATGCAGCGGGCCTGTGCTTGCAGCCACAAGAACATCACAATTCCGGATGAATACCATTAGTTCTTCCAATGTAAATTCTCCCGTAACATCATGAACATTTTCACCTCCCAGCGGACACGCTTCAAATATTTTTTGTCCCTCTTCTTTAGTACCCGTAATAAAAATATCAAAACGTGTTGGGGATAAAAGTTTGATCAACGTCGCATAATTCTGCAGACTCCATTCTGATGCGCTGCCTTTTGACAAGGGATGGAAAATGATTTTCTTTCTTGAGCTATCAAGCCCTTCGAGGTATTTTTTTATTTTAGATTCAATGGAAGGAGAAACGCGATCGAATCCATAGTAAGTGATTAATTCCTCAAGGGAATATTCCCGATCGATTCCAAGCGGTCTCAACAGTTTCAGGTTGAGTTGCGCCTCGTGCAGAGAAGATCCTTTACGTGTGAAGAAAACAAGCTTATTGCATTTGTTGAGGGTGCTTAATCTTCTTCCTGTGGCGATACGAATTGAAATATTGGCTCTTTTCGCCAGCCACAAAATTTCCTTTCTCGGAAAAACATGTATGATCACATTGGCATTCGTCTCTTGTAGTATTTCTATTTGTGCAGAAGGACTTAGTTCTTTCAGCTCATCCCAGTTCAGGTATTGATCAACATGAACACACGCTTCAATAATCGCTTTGGTATATCCTCTTCCTAAAAAATAAATGGAGCAATCCGGAAAAATGGATTTGAGTATGCCACACATCGGCAAGGTTAACACTACGTCGCCAATGCTGTCTGTGCGTGAGATGATAATTCCTGTTGGATTCAATTTTTCAGATTCAAGGTTCTTAATTTCGAATACTTGCGCAATGTAGCGAAAGCGGATAAACGTGAGATCGTCCAGCCTGTGTATCCATCCAGAAAACCGGTTTTTAGAAAATAGGATTTAAAGAATTGAGCAACCACTTTTAGCATCATCATCAACCAACTAATTCTTTTTCCTTGAGCATGTAATTCTCTGGCGGCAATGTCGCCGAAGTATTCAATTTGTTTCAAATGATCGTCGATCGAATAATAAGAGTAATGCAGAATGTCGCCTTTTAAAAATCCTGTTGTTTCATTGTTATTCATATCAAGTCTGTCATGTGGATTCACGCCTTGCCAATGTGCATGATGTTTTTTAACGAGCCGAGTTTTGGTATCAGGATACCAGCCACAATGTTTTACCCAATGTCCGCAATAATTCGTCAGACGATTCATGCGATAACCATTCACAACCGGAGATTTTTTCACTTCAAGAATGGAACGTTTCAATGTTTCATCCAACGCTTCGTCCGCGTCCAGAGAGATTATCCAATCACCGCTGGTCTGTTCGATAGCGTAATTTTTTTGTTGAATGTGACCTTCAAAAATGTGCTGAATAAAACGGACGTTGAATTTTTTGCAAATTTGTTCCGTGTTGTCTTTCGAGAATGAATCGACGACTACAATTTCATCCGCAATGCCTTGTAGTGAAATCAGGCAACGCTCGAGATTGCGTTCTTCATTGAATGTGATGATTGCGGCTGACAATTTCATTGGATGCAAGGTTAGTGACAGAGGGCAGAAGTAAGAAGACAGAAGTCAGAAAAATACAAATGGAAATTGGCCTAGTCGTTCGATTACAGAATCGAGAGGTTCACGCCGAATGCGAGGAGGATCAAGAGGGTTGCGCCCAGAATGATACGATACCAGCCGAAAACTTTGAATCCATGGCGGGTGAGAAATTCAATAAAAAAACGAATAGCCAGCATGGCAACGATAAAAGCCACAACGTTGCCGATAATGAGAATGGTGATGTTGTCGCCGCTGAAAATTTCGGGAGTGTTTTTCATGCCTTTGTAAAACTTCAGGCACGTGGCACCGAACATGGTCGGAACAGCGAGAAAGAAGGAAAATTCAGCAGCTTGTTTTCGTGTTAATCCCTGTGTCATACCACCGATAATGGTAGCTGCAGAGCGGGACACGCCCGGAATCATGCTGATGCATTGTGCAAGTCCGATAACAAATGCCTTGGGATATGTAATGATGACTTCTCTTTTTGGATTGAGCCATTTATCAATAAAAACAAGCACAACCCCTCCAAGGAGAAGCGTAATCGCAACGGTCTGCACGCTTTCAAGTAGTTCATCGATTTTATCGTTGAGTAGCACACCCAGAATAGCGGCAGGGATGAAAGCCACAAAAAGTTTCAGATAAAAGTTGATGCTTTGAAAGAATCGTTTCCAATAAAGAACAACAACACTGAGGATGGCACCTAATTGAATATTGATGATGTATGCTTTGACAAAAGGATCATCCGAAACACCGAGCAAATTTTGCGCAATGATCATGTGTCCGGTACTGCTGATTGGAAGGAACTCGGTGATCCCCTCAATGATCGCAATGATGATGGCTTGAAAGATGGACAATGGAAGAGCTTACTTCTTATTGGATGTTGTCATTGGCTGCGAAGTCTGCTGATCTTGTTTCTTCGGTTTGATCATGATTGCATAACCAATGACCACATATCCGATAAGAATCACAATCGGAGAAAGGGTTATTCTTCTAAAGCTGAAAATATCCTGGCTGAAAACGTTTGGATCAGCGCTTCCGCCGCCAATCATCAGCACATAACCGATAGCAAGAATTACCAGTCCGATCAACAGAAAGGTGTAGTTCTTCTTTTGACAAGCGAATTGAATTTTGGTATCGTTGGCCATGTTTAAAATGAATTGAGGTGCAAAGAAGCGTCAAAATGGAGGTTTTCCAAACGCCGAAAAGGTTTTTTTAAGGAATGACCAGGTTATCTGACGGTTTCCGACCTTTTGAACGCTCCCAAAAACCGGTTTAGCATTCTCACCTCCCACTTCTCACGTCGAAAAAAATGCCACCAGAAATTCCGGTGGCACTTAGCTATTACGGGTTCACAAAATCCGACTTTGTTCTTTGCCGGAAATTTTCGTTGTTCTATTCAATCGCAATATTGATAGCGGATGATTTACCACCTTCATTAGTAACCAGCACCACATACATTCCCGGAGCGATTCCGACGCAACTGAGGACTTCTCTGTTGTTTGAAATCATACCAAAATCACGAATGATTTTCCCATCAATACCAATCATTTTTACAAAATGAAGTCCGGGTTGATTGAAAATGAGATTCAAAATTGTGCTGGCAGGATTGGGGAAAATGGAAACGAGATTCGCATTTATTTCATGGACCGAAATAACGATCACCTGTGCAGCAGGAGAAACACTCACACAACCAAATTCATTGGTAGATTCAACATGGTAACTACCGCTGCTTTGCGCCATCAGGGTGGAAGAAGTTTCATTCTCAATGGGCGCTCCATTTAGAAACCATTGGTAGTTTGTTCCACCAGAAGCAGAGAGCGTATTTCCATTCTGAGTAAATGTTGGTGTATCTGCTTCATGAACGGTAAATAATTGTGTAGTACTCATTTCACACAGCGGATTGGCAACTGTGAGAACAATTTCATATACACCAGGTTCGGCAATCGCGGTGTATAAATTCGTACCGCTGGACACTTCATTTTCACTGATGGTCCAGATATAGGACTCTCCCATGCCGGATATAGCCGAACCAAGAACATAGCTATCCGGACAAGCCTCTGTAAAATCCAAAACGAAATCACCAAGTCCATCACAAACGGTGATCGTATTAAAAGCGGTATTCGTGAGTACAGGTTCATTGATATCGAAAATGATTGCTGCACTATTTTCGATCACCGTTCCAGGAGCAAGTGCAGATATTGGATTGATTCTGTAATTGATAAAACCATGGCTTCCCGGTTCGTCCGCGTTACTATCCGGTAGCATGATTTCATTGAATACGAATAGGATTTCGCGTGTCTGGTAGTTGATGGTAACGGCCGCTTCGTGACTTGATTCAAACAAACTAAAAGAATTCAGATCGAGATTTTGATCAATGTAATTTGAGACCATAATGTCATGAGCCGCCGCGTTGCCGGTATTCTGAAAACGTATCTGGTAATCCAGTGGAGTATCATTCAGAATGTAGTGTTCATCAGTATAACCCGCAGGACTGGCTGTGATGTCATTCGGGTCATAGGAACACTCCAACAGTTCAGAAGCAGAGATTGTTTGAGAATCGGTAAGACTGCTTTCGGAAGTAGAATTGATCACGATTGTATTGGTTGCGAGTTGGCCTATAAAGTCTGGTAAGAGTACCGAAAAACTGATGTTGAAATACACAGCGCCACTAGGCAATATATTTTCAAGCGAGTAGGTAATCGTGTTGCCATCAGTCGATGTTGTGTAATTAAAGTCGGGCATGGTGGAGGTATACACATAAGAATAAGGCAATGGCGCAAGCATATCGTCAAGAGTGATTTCGACTGTACTGTTGATGACTTCATTGCCATTGTTTTCAAACGTCATCCAGAGACTGGCTTCACCGCCACAGAAGAAGAAATCAGACATCTCTGAAGTCACATCAACATGCATGAACGGCGTTCCATTTGAGAAACCAAAATTGAAAGGTGAAATGGAATTTGTTGCGTCGAATACACTGGAGGTTGTGACGGTCGGCCAATTGGGATCGTTGAACGTTTGATTTACTGTATCATTTAAATTGATCAGATCAGTGAATTCATAGTAACCATCGGAGTCGGTATAAGTTGTTATCTGATTGTTCACAAGGGAAACAGGCACGTTCACCAGGCCATTCTCAAACTGATCCATTAGACCATTTTCATTCGCGTCAATGAAGGCAAATCCATAAATGGTAAACAAACAGGATCCGTCGTCTACTGTGGCGACCGGATCAAAATTTTGAGCGCGATCGTCGTTACATCCGGGAATGATGCATGAACCGTCATCAAAACCCGCTTCCGGATCGTAATTCTCAGCAATCGGATTCATACAACCGAATGGACAATCTCCGTTGCCAATAGGAATGAGTACGGTATCTGGTCCTGCACCGGTTGCCATGGATCCTGAGAATTGAATGTTGCCGAACTGATCTGCGAATTGGTATGTACCTCCATTCCAGCCGTCACCAAATTCGTCCGACATAATCAGGATGAAGCCGCAATCTCCATCAGAAAGGCATGCTTCTGCATCGTCATTCACTCCTCCCGAGGCCAGGTGGTTGCCCGCAGCATCCAGAAGTTCCCACTGGATTTCATTTTCGAAAGCGCCACCTGTTAAAGTGAGGGTTTCATATAGACCATAACAACATGACCCGTCATCCACCCATGCCAGAGAAGAATAGTTAGCGGCATTGACATCCAAACAACCGAACATCGCCAGATCACAGGTCACACTTAGTTCGAATGAACCTTCATTTTGATTGAATCCACCAACGCGTATGAGATAGGTGGTGCCGGGGGCACAGCTAAATTGGACTGTAGATAATAATCCAAAAGCATCATCATTACTTGTGATGCATTCCAATGCACCGCATTCACCGCTGTACACATGAATCTGACTATCATAATCAGATGCATCACCAACAGTTGAGAATTCAATTTCTCCGTCAGAAATGGCGGTGTATGAATACCAAATCTGGCCACCGATTCCAACTGCGCCTGCACAATTCAAAGTGCCGGAGGATGAGTTATCATTTGGAACACCAGTTGTGGATCCGAAATGGACTATTCCGCATTCAGCAGGAATAGCATCAGAGCAGGTTTGGCCTGTTTGAGCATTCATTGTTGCAGCAACGAGAATGCATAGAAAAAGTAGAAGTGTTTTCATTGCAGGTTAATTTTAAGTAGAAATAATTGGTTAAAGGGTTAACTGACTAGTAAAGATGGTGAATACATCATATTTCCATAAATTTTTATGAATTTTATTTATGTGAAATGATTTTTAGCCAGTAGGGTGATTCCTGGAGTAGTATTATTTCAATTTTCCTTCTTCAAATTTCTGCACGCAGATCTGGATCATTTCAAGAGAACTTTTGTCCCGGATGCAGTCAAATAACGATTCCAGATTTTTGTTTTCGTCCTGAAATTTTATCCACGGCTTTTTAGGGACACTGGGACCTGGTGTCGGAACAACAACCAGCGGACTTTCAAGGTCAATGGATAGGCAACATTCATAGCCTGTCGACATTCTCACTTTGCCATTGTCATTTTTCAGAAGCCAAAGATTAGACTCTCCGTTTTCATAGTAACAAATCTTACCTTTATTCACGAGCATCATGATGCTGTGCTCATTCGGCTCCACCCGGAATACTTCTTCTTTATAAGTCAGACCCCAAAATGTCTCGCATTTGATTTCCGTTTTTTCTCCGTTTAACTTCAGTTTAAGCGAGGTTCCATTATCTTTAATATCCAGCAATTCGCTGTATTCAATACCATCACCGGAAAGATATCGCTGATAAGTTGGATATACCATCAGGACTTGGGCGCAGATGAATTGCGAGATAAGGCAGGTCAGAAACAAAGAGAGAATTTTCATAGGGCGAGGGGGATTTGAATACGAATATAGCACTGCTCGTAATTTGGCAAGGAGTATTAATTGACTATACTTCTCAATGGAATTACTGGGAGTGTTTCAGATGGAATTTTTATTGAATTTTTGGGTCAACATTTTTTCCGCCTGCTTTAACACTTTGGCTTCTGTACCACAATACCCCTCATAAAAATGGATCCAATCGGATTCATTGTTTTTCCTTGCTGTAATTTCATTTGATCTAACGTCCCACCTTACATGGTATATTTTTTCCATTACAGATACAGACCCAACCTGAATTTGTTCTCCAAGTTTTGAGTATTGGATCATTTTTTCAACTGCACTTTTAGTCATGGGGGTTTCTATATACTCCATTGGCGGTTCGTCATAATGCATACTCGTAAATACTCTAGTCCAGGGGAATTCTGAATTTGGAGGCGTCCACTCTTCCAGGCGAATTATGTGGTCCACATTGACAAGTATTGTTCTGCTAACTACATCTCCGGCGCATGTTTCAAGTTTTATTAAATTCATATAAAATACAAGTAGCCATGTGAGGCTATTCAAAGATATGGGATAAAAATTATCATTTTTTAGCCTGTATTGCCATGTCTTCAAAACTCATGATTTCCTTTTTCACTTTATGATTTCAAAAATCAGGCGCCTTTATGGCGGAATTGGCAACTCGGAATATTGCGAGGTGGCTTTTTTCGAGAAAGAATTTTCGACGAATATGATATACCACTTGACAACTGACTATTCTGATGATTTCTTCAGCGAATTAGGACCTACAATGATAAGCTAGCTAACATATCAGGCTTCATTTTCTGAGCGCGAAATTCAGAAAATGTAGAATAGAAGTTCAATTCGGGTGCTGAATCGGTTGAGTTTGGCTTGAAATTCACTACTACAAATCTCGTAATGGACAAGTTTGAAATTTCCTTGAATAGAAATTCTTGAGTCAATTTATTCATACATATTGCAACATACGTCTTTTGACTTAATTGATCAGAGATGTGTCTATACTCATCCTTGTAAAGCAAACTGTCAATGGAATTATGAAAATGAAATATTTTCGATTCAATACTGTGCTTTTCTTCAATGCTAAGTGGTCTCCAAGGATCCAGGAAGAATGATAAGTTCGTTAAACTTTCTTCCAAAAGATAACTATCAATATTTTCTCTAACCAAGCAAAGTTCATAGTCTGTCTTATAGAAAATTCTCGTTTGCCCCCCAGTAATAAAGCAACCGTTCTCTACTTGAATATTTGGATAAATTGATTCTCCTTGCAAAACTCGATTTTGAGGAGACAGAAAGTCATTCTGGAATCGTTTAACTTGAGTGAATGCATCCAATGTTCCTAAATACCCCCTAAGAATTCCCTCTGATATTTGTTCTAAACTGAGTGCGGCATATCCAATCAGATCTCTTCCACTGAATACTTTGGCTGTAATCATAAGCTTATAAATTGAAGTTTGTGACCTCCAGTAGACTGGAAATCATGACCAATGTATCAAAAATATTACAAATAAGAATGGAGACTATAAACCAATATCGACACCACCCATTGAAAGGCGAAAGCATCCGGTTCATTATTATTCTTGCAATTAGAGAACAAATTTCTGTACTATATTCGCACCCCTGATTTCAAAAATCAGATGCCTTGGTGGCGGAATTGGTAGACGCGCACGACTCAAAATCGTGTGTCGAAAGGCGTGTGGGTTCGATTCCCACCCGAGGTACAAAAACAGTGTGAGTGTGGAGTGCGAGTTTTGAGAATTCTCTAATCTCACACTTCACACTCACACTTCAGAGTTTCAAGGGTTTCTTTATTTAACCAAACAAACCGCTTACACTTCAACCATCGGAGCAATCTGGTGGTTTTTGTTGTTGATTATGGCTGCTGTATACATTTTATATTCGCCACTTCAGAAACTGTTCTATATTGGTAGTTGCAAGGATTTGTCAGTCAGGATTGAACAGCATCTCAACAAAGTCTTTTCTGAAAGTTTTACCGCCAAATTAGAAGATTGGGAGCTATTCTTTTCGCTTGGAAATTTAGAATACTTTCAAGCGAGAGCCATTGATGTACCATTAACTTAAGGATCAAATTCATAGAATCTAAAAGGGAAGCAAAAACATTGCAGAGATTCGATTAAACCCGAATTACGCGATAGCTGAAATTTTGTTGGTGTCGCGTTCGGGATTCTTCACATAGTGACCACTATGTGGCATCTACGCGATAGAAAGCACTTTTTATGTGATGAAAAACTAAATTGTTTTTTATCGCGTGATTGGGATTAAAAATTTAATCGGACTAACGGTTTATGCCAATGCGGCAGAACGCGTTAATCCGATTAATTTATTTTGCTTCGAAACGTTGATATTGATTTTAGCGACAAATCATCTTTCTAGTAGCGAAAGGAAGCCCGTCAATTAATAAGGTGTATTGGTAGTTTCCAGCCGACAAGTTGTGAGTGTCAATGTTCAAGCGGCCATTTCCGTTTTGATTAATTTTTACCGATTGAACCAACGATCCGCTGGCATCGGTAAAAAGTATCTCAACCTGCGAAGTGATAGAGGATGGAATGAAATAATCAATTGCAACCTGTCCGTTATTTGGATTTGGAGATGCAATGCCAAGAATTGGATCATTCTCATTTTTCAATATTACGTCTGTTTGATTCTCTACAATCAAATTTTCATTTGAGTTTAAAGTTGTATTCTGTATCTCATTTTCCAATTCAACAATACGTGCTTGCTGTTCATTGAATCCTTGAATGAGGTATGGAATGAGTACCGAATAATTCACCGCCTTGAATGATACTTCTTCACTCATCTTCTTCCCATTGAAGTCATATTGTGCAGGTTGCACAACATCTTTTACAGCCTCCGGAAGCACTTCTTCAATGTCTTGTGCTATCAACCCACTGTGTTTGCCTTCGGGCAAATTGAGTTGGGAATATTTCTCGGTTTCAAAAGCATACGTTTTAGGATGAAGCTTGGCTAAAATACCGGTCGCATTTGTAATTGACTCAATGTCCTTCTTCAAATTGCGATCTGAACTTTGCTACGTTCCATTTAAAGCAAAACCATTTCCGTTCGCATATACCGCCCATACATTGCCAAAGTTTCCTGTGACACTGGCATACAATCCTGCTGAAAAAGTACTATTCGCAGTTGCAACCGCCGAACCATACACGCCATAATTGTTGCCTGTGTTGCCAGCTATACCCATTGCTCCGTAATTGTTTCCACTAGAGTTTAAACCATTGGACAAGGAATAGCTGCCGTAACTTGATAGCCCAACGGTGTTGTTCGAATAAAAATATCCACCCACACATTTTGCACCGCCATAGGCACCGCCAACTGTGCCGTAATTTTCTGATGCAGCAACGTTGGCGGAATATCCAAAAACACCTCGATTGATGGCGTTGGTGAATGATGCTTCGCCATATATTGCGGTTCCCTGAGAAGTAGCAAAAGAATTGAGTTTTGCAATGCCTGTGGTTGCGCCAACAGTAACAATTCCAGGGCGACAAGCAGCTGCATAGCCAGTGGCGAGATCAGATGCATTCACCAGGTTCCAGTCGCACGGCGCCACTAAGTCGATAGGCATATAGTGAACACGGTTGCTGTCCAATGGATCTATCACCAGCACCCTGTCCAATGTATCAACCTCAGTTACTCTTCGAATGCGCAGGTCTCCATTAATGTCCAATTTCGCCTTCATGTAACCAGGAGTTCCTGGTCCGATCGCTGAGTTAACGCTGAAATTTCCTATTCCGACATTGCCGGAAAAAGGCTCGATACGAAATACTTCTTTGCCCTGCGCAGTGCCTGCTGAGTCGGCATTATTACCTGTGGGTGCAAGAAATAATATTCGAAAATTATCGGACGCAACATCATTGTTGTTATTACCACGCTGACAACCCCACGAAATGATGGCATCACTTTGGGTTGCGCCTCCAGTGGCGTTGGCGCGCTCCATCCAGCCCACATACATTGCATCTGCATTGGTGCCATATGAAGTACCCACATTCATCCAGCTTCTTGCAATGTTACCAGCAGAGTTGGTTCCCAATTGCATCATACTCATGGGAGCCACGTTAGCATCACCAGCCCGCAAGGGTACCATTATTCTGTTCACAGCGCCATAGCCCGATCCATTTAGTCCTGTATAGTTGGGCAGATCTCTGAACCGCATTCTTATGGTGTCGCTTTGGGCAATGTCCAGCCATACTCCATTATCGAACGATCTTATTTCGTGGCTTAGTGTAGCATTGAGGCCTATGCGCAAACCATCAGTGGCAAGATCGCCGGTATTGAGGTTGGTCCATTGCTGGTAAATACCTGTGGCGGTGCTGTCGTGCAAATGCAATTGGTAGTTGGGATTGAGAAATGTTCCGCCATTTTCGCGAAAGCGATGCCCCATGCCCACAAAGCCATTGCTGCCATGTACAAATAGCCTTCTGTTTTGCAGAGCCAATGCGTTAAAATTTACATCCGTGCCATCGCCCATTGTTACCTCATCGGCCAATGCACCGGCGAATTCACAAAAATCTCCCAGACGTTTGTTGCGCGCCCGCAACTGCACCTCTGCTGTCAATAGCCGAAGGTCAGCTTCACTGCCTGCTTGTGTGCGCTCCAGCCAGGTATCGAAGCCGTTGGCGAAGGTGCGTATGCGAAAACGCTCGGTACCGGAGGTAAATAACTGCCAGCGATTGTCACTGGCTGTGGGGCCATCCGACTTAAATACATCGCCGGTGGCTGTTGTGCTGATGTGGAAGATAGAAGTTGGGGCGGTTATGCCCAAACCCAAGCGACCTGTTGCTTGGGTTAATGTCATGCGCGTAAGGTTGTCAGTGCGGAATTGCACATCTTGCGCTCCATTGAATCCGAGAAAGCGGTTAGCAAAAACTGCATTGCTCGCTGCTGTTGCTTGCGCATTTGATTCCATGGAAAGAACCAACGCACAGAGAAACAAAAGAAGAATATTTGTGATTTTCATTGTTTTAAAATTTTGAAAGTTTGAATTGAATTGTTTTCATCTCTTACTACAATTTGATAAAGTCCAATAGGCCAATTAGAAACATCTACTTCCTTGGTTTTTCCTATCAAAAGCTCTGAATGTTGCAGTTCTCCTAAGTTGTTATAGATGTTAACTGCAATTAAACGAATCTTGGATGATTCAATAGTGAAGCGTTTCTCAGTGGGATTAGGAAACACACTGACGTCATTCGCTTGCTTGAGTTCTTGACTATTCACTAGGTAATCACATTCACTTGAGTCTGTAGCTATACAAATATTTTCGATGTAGTAAGCTGCTGAACAATTTCCAAACTCATTTTGAATTTCGAATTGTATTTGATCGTCATCAAAGAAATTACCTAAGGCTACCCAGTTATAATTATCGTCTGCTGTAAACCATCCCTCTATTTTTATCCAATTGTCTGAGTCTGCCAACACTTCTGCACAATCTAAATGAGCAAAATTGTCCGGTTGGAAAACATTATCTGTGTTGTTGTACAATGGGTCTTTAAAGAAACGTAAACCAATATGATTTGTAGCACACCTATATTCTTGAGGATATGTCCCAGTTTCTCCTTCAATTTGACTTGCATAGAAAAAAATATAGTATGTCTGACCTACAACTAGCGGCTCTATTAGCTGAGCAGCCATGTACTCCCTAACATTTGGGTCACCTCCCAATGCAAATGAATATAGAGCGCTATATGCGTCACCTGTTATCGGGAATTGGAACCCCCAGGTGTTTTCAGGCACACCCACCCAACCTGTCATGTCATTGTTGCAGGTATTGAAATAATCAGGAGTGTATTGCCACGATGTCCAATCCAAAACAGGAAAGTCGCCTGTCGCATTCGGACAGATACTAAACTCCTCAAAACTCGGATTCGGCACAAGGTTTTGACTCGATCCTAAGGCAGGCAGCAGCAAAAACAAAAGGACTAGATTTCTCATGTAGTATGCTAAGATGAAAATGATTTTGAAAGCAACAGCGCCCAAGTGCTTTTTTTGAATCGGTGTTATGGATTGTTGCTTGCTGAAAAAGCGGAGACCGATAAGTGCATCATGCTTTACGACACGCTGCAGATTCTTGTTGAGCCTATGCGGCTATGTCGCTGGTGGGTGTTCGCTGCGGACAAAAAGAAAATTGAGCAATATTACTTCAGATGAAGCAATGATAGAAGTGTTATGAGGGGTGGTGTTAGTTGGCAAGGGCTCTGCTCTTTCCAAAGGAAACTTCAGTGCAAATGGGCGAAAGACCATCCACACAAACGGGCGAAGAATCAAGAAAAAGTTGATGGAGAGGCTGAACATTGATTTCGATTTGGTCATGCAGAGATAGCGCATTTTTGTTGTCACAACGAATTCTTTTTCCAACCACATATACTGCAGCCGTGAGGCAGTTGGCATGCAAAAAGAAAGTTCAAACCTCTACGAACCTGTGCCCCATACCCACAAAACCATTGCTGCCATGTACAAATAGCCTTCTGTTTTGCAGAGCCAATGCGCTAAAATTTACATCCGTGCCATCGCCCATGATTACCTCATCGGCCAATGCACCGGCGAATTCACAAAAATCTCCTAGACGTTTGTTGCGCGCGCGCAACTGCACCTCTGCTGTCAATAGCCGAAGGTCTGCTTCGCTGCCCACTTGCGTTCGCTCCAGCCAGGTATCAAAGCCATTGGCAAAGGTGCGTATGCGAAAACGTTCTGTGCCGCTGGTAAATAACTGCCAGCGGCTGATAGGCGGTTGGGCCATCCGCTCGGAATGGCTCAACTGGCCGGAAACCGAGCAAAACGCTGAAGAAGTTCGGGAAGATTATTTTCGTTTCCTGATGAATCGATTCCAATATGCTGACACGTTCACCAAAGAAATAACAGATGCCAGAGAATCACTTATATGAATATGCAGTGATACGCATTGTACCTCTCGTCGAGCGGGAGGAGTTCATCAATGTGGGTATTGTTCTTTTCAGCAAAAGGGCAAAATTCATTCGTGTGCTCATTTCTGTGAATGAAAAGAAACTTCGATGTTTTTCGCATGAGACAGATATGGATTAAATCATGAGGAATCTGGAGGCGTTTCAGAAAATCGCACTAGGTGAAGCGGATAGCGGCCCGATTGGGTTGATGGATCTTCCTTCCCGTTTTCGTTGGCTCACCGCTGTGAGAAGCTCCGTGATTCAAACTTCAAAAACACATCCCGGATTGTGTGCAGATCTTGAAGCGACATCGCAAAGACTGTTTGAAGAACTGGTAAAATAGTTTGGAAGAGTGCAATAATGATTCAAAATCGAAGACAATTATTTCACCAGACAATACTTGCACATTTTGCCGTCTTCATATCCCAGCAACTGCGGTGCATATATGTTTTTCTGACCATAGAAGGTATTGAGCACCGCATCTTTTTCCTTATTTGAAAGCAATGTTTCGCGTTTGAATATCCCTGATTTTTCAAGAACCAGCCGCGTAGTCACACTGTTTTTACCACCACTCCACAGCGTGGCATCTCCCTCAGTAAGAGCCGATAGCTTTTGTTGATTTTCTGTGTTGTCATTGAAGTAAAACACAAGGCCTTGCGATGTTTCAAAACATTGGTAAGAACAAACTTTTGTGTCGGATGTGGTGAATTGTCTTTTCGGGATTTTGACATTCCATCCATGTCTGCCGGTGGATTCCAATTTTGTGACGATGATGTCATCGAAATTATATCGGTATTCGATGGTTTGTCGGCCGGTTGTCGGATCAGTGATGACGTACTCGCTGGCGTAGTATTGCTCACCGATCAGAATAATGCTATCGTCCTGATCAAACACCATGTGATCCAGATAAAAATCAGGAAGTGCAGCTTCACTTTCCACTTCTTTTCGTCGCAATAATTTTGAAAGGAACTCTTTTGCGAAAGGCATGAATGACGCAGTTTTTACAGCTGTTCCAAATGCTCCTACGGTGAAAAGGAATGTACCCGCAGCAGAGAATTTGTAGTCGTTGGAATAATATCCGGCGATGACTGCTTCCTGGTTTTTATTCAACTGAAAAATCACGGACATGACCTGTTTGTCTTTTAAACTCAGATCGTATTCTTTGAGTTTGTTGTCGGTCGCATTATAAAAAAACACCACGTATCTGCCGCCTTGAGGCTTCTGCCATTGTCTTCCACTTTTGGATGGATTTCTTCCACTCATCATGTAGACGTTGGAGGAATTGTCCAGCATAAAGCTATGCACTTGCACGATATCTAGTGTGTATGGCAGCAGTATTTCTTTTTCCCAAATCATTTCCAGATCTGTGCTGTAACATTTAAAGGAAAGTGCCTCTGAACTTTTTCTTTCAAAGGGCGGATCGAAATAAAGAAGCAGACGAGTGCTATCGGGAGAAAGCACGATGCCGAACGCAGGAGCATTTGTTCTTCCTTCGCTAAGGATGTAATGAACGAGTGCGGGATCGTATAGTTTTTGACCTTTGTCGTCGAGCATTGTACAAAAAACTTGCAGTTGCTCATTCTCTTTATTGAAAATGCTGGTGAAAAGAAGGAATTTATCCTTCAGGTGAATGAGGTTTTCAAATTGCTGATCGTTATTGCCTTTTGGCAATGGAATAATCTGTGACCATTCTGATTTCAGACTTTGATATCCATATTTATGAATGCGTAAATTTTCTTCTTTACGATTTTCATCCGCCACAAAAAATCCGGAAGCATCTGATCCGACCACTTCCATATTGCGCATTTCACGCGTGATTTTAATTTCTTCCGTGCAGGTGATTTGCTGCGCAAAAACGCTCGAAATGGATATGAATAGAATAGCAGAAAGAATAATTTCTTTCCAATTGGAACATCTGTTTTTTGATTCAGATTGATTCAAATTTTAGTGTCCTTAAGAGCCGGTAACCAGTCGGAAAATGTCCATGCCATTCCCGTAGAGCATCAAACCCAATAACAACATCATACCAACGATTTGAGATCGTTCAAGGATTTTTTGACTGACAGCTTTACCTGTAATCATTTCCCAAATGAGGAACATGACGTGACCGCCATCGAGCGCTGGGATAGGCAATATGTTCATGAAAGCAAGCACGAGTGAGATAAAAGCTGTGCGCTCCCAGAAAGCCCACCAATCCCATTCATTGGGAAACAGTTTTGCGAAAGTGACGAAACCACCAACCTGTGATGCACCAGCTTTTGAAAATAGGAAACGCAACTGACTGCTATAATCTGTCACCGTTTCCCATGCTTCATGAAATCCGCCCGGAATACTGCCCAGAAAGGAATAATTCATTGTATCAGCATCGAGGTAGTGAGTGATCGGAACGGCACCAACACCGATGGATCCGCTCGAGGAAACCTCTACCGGAATTGCAAGAGTTTGTCCGCCTCGCACGACATGTAGTCTGACTGTTTTTCCTTTGTTCTTTTTAAATTCACGTGCGATCTCTTGGAAATAAGGAGAGTAAAGCCCATCCACACCAGTGATACTATCCCCTTTCATGATGCCCGCTGCCATTGCAAAATCACCGGGAAGCACCGAATCAATCACAAATGGAATTCGCAATACAAAGGCGCCGCTTTTGATTCCGGAGTCAATCATCAACTGACCAAAATTATCCGGCAATTGAATTTTTTTGATTTCACCGAATCGCTCAATTGTTACTTCACGGGGATCATCGAGTATGAGACGTTTGTTGATGTCGCCGAAATTTTCAGGTCTTACTCCATCGAGTTCGAGAATTTTATCACCATCGATAAATCCATAATGGTACATGAGCGGATTGCAGTGAACACCATATTCAGCGCGTTCTACTGGAATCACTTCTTTACCAAAATTCCAAAGAATCATGGAATAGATGACGATACCGACGATCACATTGACAACAACACCACCGATCATGATGATTAAGCGCTGCCAGGCCGGTTTCGCTCTGAATTCCCATGGCTGAGGTGGCTTCGCCATTTGTTCTTTGTCCATGCTTTCATCCACCATGCCGGAAATTTTTACATAACCACCTAGTGGCAGCCAACCGATACCATAAACTGTCTCGCCAATTTTTTTCTTTACCAACGAGAAGTATGGATCGAAGAAGAGGTAGAACTTCTCAACGCGTGTCTTGAAAATTTTCGCGGGAATAAAATGCCCACCTTCATGAAGAATGATGAGAAGAGATAAACTCAGTAGTAACTGTAATGCAAAAATCATTTTCGGAATTATGAATTGCGAAGGTAATGTGTGAATTACACTTCAGTTGTGACGAATTGTTATTTGTTCTGCGTTGACAAGTATCTTAATACGTACTTGCCGATGATGTCAAATTCCAGATTCACTGTGTCGGCTGGTTGAAGTTTGTTGAAGTTGGTGTACTCGAATGTGTAAGGTATAATGCACACTGAAAACCGATTGGACTCCGAGTCGACAACGGTCAGACTGACACCATTGATGCAAATGCTTCCTTTGGAAACAGTGGCGAATTGTTCATCAGCGACATATTCGAAATGAAATTTCCAGGATCCGTTTTCATCCGAGACGGATAAAACTGTGGCAGTAGTATCCACATGTCCTTGAACCATGTGTCCGTCCAACCGGTCATTCAATTTCAGGCAACGCTCAAGGTTCACCTCGCTACCCATTTTCAATTGGCCGAGATTTGTTTTCTGCAGCGTTTCGGCAATGGCAGTGACGCGATAAGAATCTTTGAGGATTTCTACGACGGTCAGGCACGCACCATTGTGTGCGATACTCTGGTCAATTTTCAACTCATGTAAAAAGGGGGTGGTAATCAGGAAATCGATATTGCTATCATTTGATCGCACATCAATGACCTTTCCTACAGCTTCAACTATACCGGAAAACATACTTTGAAATTAGTTTGAGTTGGCTGGTTTTTTACCGTCCATGATCCGGATGGTTCCATTGAACTCTTCCGTGACTATTCCAGAGAGTCGAATGGTATTCACTTTTATGACATAATAATAAACGCCGTCTGATGATTGATTGTCTGAATCCTTGTTGACGCCGTTCCATTTAATATCCGGATCTTTTGTTTCAAATACGATGTTACCCCATCGATTAAAAATGGTGAGGTCGATACTTTCAACATAACGATATTCGAAAGGCACAAAAAGGTCATTCAAGCCATCTCCATTTGGTGAAAAAATATTGGGCAAGAAATAAATCGGGCAATTATCAACGCAAATGACATTTGAAAAATCACTTTCATTTTGGTGATATAAACCATCTGGCCACAGATTCAATGAGTCGAGTGCAGTTACAGCGAAACATCCGGCAATACTTACTGGAATTTCCGTGTCTTCGTAGATATAAGTCGTATCACCAACGGACTGAATAGTCGTCAGTAACTGCAGCGGTTGACCTTCGATTGGCGTGTAGTAGATATTGTAAATAGTCACATCATTACTGCAGCCACCTGGTTGATTGCTCCAGGTGAGTGCATCAATCGCAGCAGAACAATCATGTTCCAGTGTTAGCGATGGAGGACACGGAGGAGTTTGATCATAAGGTTGCGAGCAGTCTTCCTGACTCCAGTTGAACAATGGATCCGGAACATCTTCTGCGTAGTACGAACCAACCGCAAGTACCTTGTAGCAATATTCTACGTTGTTGACGAGGTTGAGATCTGTGTACGTGACGGTGCTTGACGTTCCAATTTCTGAATAGTCAATTTCACCGGGAGCTTTACGGAAAATGTGATAGAGATAATTCGTCCACGGAACATCAAACTGCATATTCAGTTGCATCTGATTATCGCCAGGAACGAGTTCCATGAAGACGGAAGAAGCAGGCGATGAGGTGGCAAGCACCACTTCACCTTGAGGATCTTGTTCTTCCAGAATTTGAACATGATATCGGTGAGTGAGCTCTTTTGTATTCAGATTTTCATGAATAAAGGTTGTATCACCGTTTGCGAGTGATGCGAACACCGGTGATTCGTATACCATTTCATCGGGCGTGCCTGTTCCTGTGGTGTGAAATAACCTGTACTTGTATGGCCCATCAAAAAGCAGGGTATCCATGTCACTTGGCTTTGACCAATGCACACTATCAATACCGGAAGTAATGTCCGTGACGGCAATACTTACTTTAGTCATCACGGGAACTTCCTTGTGAATGGTATCGCAGAACTCTTCGCTGGCATAGCTCACAGCTCCATCGGGCCAGATAGTGACAACCATGTAGCAATAGATGCCACCATAGTTTACATCATTGTCAGTAAAGCTGTTGCTTGCAGCTCCGTTGGTTTCACCGATAAGAGAATATCCGGTGTACTCAGGCACGCCAAGTTCACAATTATCAGGTTCGAAACCATAGAGATTATTTCTGCGATAGATCTGGTAACTGACATCATCCAGATCTGTAGCTGGAAAGGCATCATAACAAGGTGAAACATTCCACGTCAGATCCATGTGATCGCCAACACCTTCAGCAACGGGATTCTGCACAGCGGGGGCGACAACCTGAATGTTGACCGTTTCTACATCGGATAAGGGAACATTGCCATTATCTGTAGCGATGAAAGAGACGATGTAAGGTTGTTGTCTGACTTCTTCGCATCTGGGCACCCAGGTAAATTGATCCAAATCGTATTCTGCGACGTGGACAACATCCGTAAGTGGTCCGCCAAATGCCTGAATATTGACAGCATTGACTGATCCATCCGGGTCGTTGTATTCGACCAGGAACTGTAGTTGCGAATCGGCAGAGACACAATAATCAGGAAGAGGTGAAATGACCGGGGGAATATTGGAACAATTCAGCACTGTTATTTGCATGTCTCGCTCTACTGATCCTACAAAAATGCCATTTCGGAATTCTTCCACCATAAAAGCTACATTGTATTCACCGGCTACGAGTGGTCTGTCCCAGGTAATGTCACCTGATTGAGCATCGATCACAAATGTATCAGTTGAGTTGTCGGTATAATCAGCAGGAGATTCCCAGGTGTCGAGAGGTTGAGCACCGAAGCCCATACAAGGCACAAGGCTAAAAACCAATTGATCACCATTCAGAGAATCATATGCTACCGGATTGTGGATCCAGAGTTGATTGATGCAAGCGTCCTGAATTGGTCTGTTTAGAAATTTGATCGAGTTGTTGTGGCCGTTGTTTCCCGGGCGAATTACCAGAACAGATTTGATAGCGAAAATAGCCATCACGGAAGTCGACGTTTTGTTTTCTTCAGCGGTACCAGGCGCGCCATTGTTGATGTTTAGCACACCAGCATTGCGGTTAGGGTCTTCTACAGTAATGGTGAAAGTTCCTGTTCCACTGTAGGTGTGATAACCTACATATTCATTCTTTTTTACATCAATAGCAACATCCAGTAATTGTGAAGTTCTGTTCAGACTATCCAGTTGTGCCTCATCAATATCAGATGCTTCATCACCCCATCTGATTTTTAAGCTTGGGCGATCCGCATACGCGGATTGTTTTGTGTAGGTTGTAACACGTATACGATACGTAAATCCTTCGACATGTTCATAGGTGATTTCACCCGCTCTGTTGTGCGTAGCAAAGACATCCGGCAGAAAAACCAGTAAGACAATGAGTGTAAATAGTGCTTTCAGTGCGTTCATTTGAATCGGGTAACGAATATAAGCCAAGAACTACCCAATCATAAAGACAATTCAAAAGGTCTTTTGGTTTGCCATGCCGGAGAAAAAGAACAGGAAGTGCAATCCAACATTGTGGACGACTGAGAAAGGAATCGCGATTTTCTCTGAATTATCTCATTTGAAACTATAGTGAATTTGGATTTTTAGCACATACAACATAGAACGTGATTATGAATGGGCAGCAGTTTTATGCCGAGATCCCAGCCACATCTGTCCGATAAAAATCCATTGAGAATAGATTTGAAAAAAAAACATATCTTGTTCCATTTTGCGCAGAGAGCGCCAAGGAGCAAAGAGTTATTGAATTTTTTATTCAAGAATATTTTATCGGTCATAGGGTGACTCTTGTTTCGGGCATGTTCGCTTCGCTCACCTGGAGATCGCAGAGGCCACAGTTGAAATTATGATTGTGGTTGAACATTTCATCTGTATTTTACTCACTTTCAAATTGGATTCTCTGAATCTAAGAACCTCAATTGGACTCGCGGACTCTGCGATCTCCAGGTGAGCGAAGCGAACATCTCAGACTCATAACTAGACAAGGAACTCAAAACAAAGTCTTGGACTATGGACTTAATAATTCTCTGCTCCTTGGCGCTCTCGGCGCGAAATGGATCAGGAAATGACGTCCCCCCAATATCGTGTCTTACCTCTGAAATCTGCATAGCCATTGACTTTGGAGATCATTGAAGCTATTTTTACCGGACGACAACGGATCCAAACAAAAAAGCCACAACTCACGTCATGGCTTTTTTAAATATCTGAGAAAAGACTATTTCATTTCTTTCGAGCCCACCATCACGGATACACATCCTTCGTGAGCGGATACGGTAGATTTTTGTTCAGGCACACGCAGCTTGACAATCAACTGTTGAGTGCTGGACATTTTGAAATCAAATGTGCCTGTGCTTGCAGAATTTCCTTTGAAAATGGATTCGCCGGCAGTATCGGTAATTTCAAAATCAACACTTCCGAGGATCGGGTGAGCACACACGACCATGCGATATTCTTTACCACCATAAAAAGTGAGTAGCAATTCGGCTTCATCGCCAGGTACCAGCATCGCTGAATTGTAGTTATCGTTCTGCACATAACCTTCCAGCATAGGCAGACATTGGTTCTTGGTAAACGCCCGGCATTGAGCATCTGCAATAAAAGGAAGCAGCAGAACCAGAGGGAGGACTATTCTATATAGTTTCATATTCATCTTTTTGGGTGGTTGTTTAAAGCGAAGTGTATTTCGTACGCAATTCTTTTGCTTTGGTTGCAATTGCTTTCAAAGTGGCGTCTTCGATCGTTAATGTGGTGGTAGATCCGATGGTGACTTTACCTGTGGCGTCTTTGCTGGTAGTTGTCTTTCCTTTGTTTTCGGCAGCAGAATTGTACAAGTCTTTCAAAGACAAAAGATCTGCTTTCATTTCTTTCAATGTTTCTTTATCACCGAATTTCTCGAAATAATCCACAAGATTATTGAGTGCATATTTCTGCTCAGCTATGCGCTGACGCATATCTGCATTTCCATCTTCAGAATAAATGGTCGACAAATAGAGAGCTTCCAGCCATCCACCTGCAACAACAAGAGCTGATACTTCAACGCGTTGGTTTTCTTTGAGGTAACCATTCAGATCCGCGTACGCTTCTGAAACAATCGCTAACAAGGAGTCGCGATTTTCCTGGTTGCCATCCAATCTTTCAATCAGTTCGCTGGTGAGGGCTCCATCTACACCCATTTGTTTGGCCAGTTTTTGAGCTGAAGCAAAATACTCCATGGTCACTTGTTTCTGATCAAACATCGCAGCGTAACTGAGATCGGCACCATAGATTCCGAGGTTTACAGCTTGTTTGGCTTCGCCGGTGTATTTGTCCACATTGCTGGCGGCATTCAGTTTTGCCACATCGAAGGTGTATCCTTTCTCTTTGATGAGCGCGGACATTTCAACAGGTGAAGGAATGGAAAAGAATATTTTTTCAAGTTCTTTAATTCTTGCTTGTTGTAAAGAATCAACAGAAGCTTTTACAGGTGGCTGTGCGTTATGATTGTCGTTACCTGTCTGGCAGGAAGAGAACATCATACCAATACAGCACACCATCAATGTGAGTCGCAGGGCAATGTTACTATGCATAATTTTTGAAATTTTTTGGGTGGTGTTGATCAATTTACGAAGGCAATTTTATCAATCAGTAATATTCGATTTTAAGTACCTTGTTACGCAAGCAAAGGAAGATAAGTTTTAAAAATTCCTTTGTTTATTTAAAAAAAATTCCATGAATTGGGCACTAATGTCGCTGAACCAACGGTATCGGGCTTTCTATGCGTTTTCAGAATCATGAAACAAATCCGGAAAGGTGCATTTTACGGCTCCGGACAACCCTTCGGCGAATATGACTTATGTCACATTTGAGGCAAGTTCGTGTAAAAACGACACCATACAAAGCAAACAACCAGCAAAATGGCGATTGTGTGAGTGACGGAAAGTTCCTTTTGAAGAACAGGAAAAACCAAAAAGGTTTGAAGGATTCTCAACCAAATCAAGTACCATTCATTTGCTCAGATTCAAGTACTTTTGCCGGCCGGAAAATCCGAAGTGTCGACAGATATGTTGGCAAGTATGGTCTCGTAGTTCAATGGATAGAATAGAAGTTTCCTAAACTTTTGATATGGGTTCGATTCCCGTCGAGACTACAAAAGCAGAGCGAGAAAGAGAACGAGAGCGACGCGACGATTACCTTTTTGCCCTTATCAACTAAATGAACCAGCCAATAGTGTTATCATTGAAATGAGATGTGTCTAAGTTCGTATCTCGACATTCGAGATGTCAGAATTAGTTTTTCAGGGCATTGACATAAAGCAATTTCACTTCATCCCAATTAATGATGTTCATGAAAGCGTTGAAATAATCTGAGCGTTTATTTTGGTAATGCAAGTAGTAAGCGTGTTCCCATAGATCGATACCCAGGATAGGCGTGCCTGTTTTTTTTACTAGATTTTTCATGAGTGGATTGTCCTGATTTGGGGTGGAGCTGATGAAGAGTTTTTTATCACTGTCAACGCTTAACCATGCCCAACCACTCCCGAAGCGTGACAAAGCTGCTTCAATGAATTGCATCCGGAATTCATCATAATTTGTAAAAGCGTCATTTATTGCTTGTGCCAAATTCGAAGTCGGAACTTTAGCGCCACCCGGCTTCATCCATTTCCAGAGCATACTGTGGTTGTAATGTCCGCCGGCATTGTTCCTGATTGCAGCATCCTCTTCCAAAACCAAAAGACAAATGGTCTCCAGATCGAGACTTCCGCGGTATGCTTTTCCATTCAAAGAAATATTCAATTTTTCCACATACGCAGCGTGATGTTTGTCGTGGTGGATCTGCATTGTCAAAGCATCAATGGCGGGCTCCAGCGCTTTGGTTTCATAGCCAAGTGCGGGAAGTGTAAAAGGCATATCGAGATCTGCTCCTAAAAAGTTTTCATGCCCTTTTTGATCCTGTTTGTGAAAAGCAAGCAATGGGCTGAAGGCCAGACCTGCACCCACAATGCATGTGTTACGAAGGAATTCGCGCTTTTTCATTGCAGTTTATTTATGTCAGACTTGTGTGACAAACAACTGAAGGCCTGTTCATAGTAGGCCTTCTTCTGATTATTGTTTTCAGGAGAAAAGAAAGTAGGTTTTCAATACAAATTGAAATTTTATTGATTGGCAAACAAATAAAATATTCCAGCCTGAACTACGCCGTTTTTCATGTCAGCTGAGCTATTGCTTATATCAGTTAGTCCAAGGTTATATCTGACGTCAAGTCCAAAACCAGATGAGTATAATTTACTAATGCCAAAAGCAAGCCCAACGTCCGTGCTTTTAAAACTATCATCCACCGTTATAGCGTCATCAGAGCTTTGAGCCACTTTTGCTTTAAGCATAAATCCTATCTGAGGTCCTGCTTCTATGCGTAATCCGGAACCAAACATTAATTGAAATAGAATGGGTATGTTTAGATATTGAAGGTTGATTTTGTAATCTTTACCCAGAATATTGTACATGCCGCCCTGTCCGGAGTAAACTAATTCAGGCTGTAAGGCGAAGTGTTTCGTGAGATGCAGATGTGCCATCAAGCCAGCATTTATTCCAAAAATTGGATCGAAATCTCCCTGATTACTCATGATGTTAGCGCCGTTCGCTCCAACCTTGAGTCCAAAAGCTGTGTGGTGATGAAATGCGTCTTCGGTCTGCGCTATTGCACCAGAAACAAAAGCGAAAACGAATATAGAGAGTAGTGTTTTTTTCATGATTGATTTTTTGTAGGGCAAAGGTGAATTGCTCATCCGTCTCAGGTTTTATACAACTGAAAGAAAGGTTTATATGATTGTGAGATACCTACAAGACCCCATCAGAAGATGGAAACAAATAGGGATGTTGGTGTTTTTTGGAAAGCAATACGATTCACACCTCAAGTTTCAACACTGGAAAAGCAAGGGTCAGAATTTATTTCAAATCGCGGCGGACTCTCTTCCAGTTTCTTATTCCTGAAAATAATTATCCAGAGGTGTACTCTGTGATTACTTGAAAAATTGACATAAAAGGAAAGGGCGTATTGAGGCCATTCAGCAGCCTCAACTTAGTATTTATGAAGTATTGTCTTTCGGAACGCAGCGCAGCGAGATATCCGTGCGTTTTTTATTATTGTTTTTTGAAAGAGTATTGACAAGGCATGCTCTGAACGTGAGCAGGCCCCGCATTCGTGGCAATCACTCCTTCAATCACGAAGTAATATCGACGCGACAACCTACTCTTTCATCACCTTCCTCACCATCACTCCCTCTTTCCCGGACGTACGAATAAAATACCAACCTGATGCACAATCATGCATGTCAAATTCGAAATACGATTTTGAAGTAAGTAAAATTTCCTGTTGAATGATTTTTCCAAATACATCGGTAAGTTGAATCGCTGTGCCTGGAGAAAGCGTAGTTGGTGAAATCATGTAGGCGATGCCGTTGGTTGGATTTGGATATACCACCAGTTGGTTGTCTATTGAATTTTCATTCACACCAACAATGATGCAAGGCGTATAACGAACACCCGGAGAACCATGAAGACAGCCTTCCATCCAGTTGGTAGCGTCATTCATGTGTGCTGAGCTATCGATCAGTTCTAATGTATATCCACCACCATTCGGTGTTTGCGGCCATGTGTCATCACTACCATACAGCATGGAATAATTCAGTTTGTCTTCGCTATCATAAAGACGAATAAACTCACCTGTATTTTCCAAACTAAAATCAAATGGACCAATGTGATTATTGACTAACGGAAATTGTTGTTCGAACAAAGCATCATTGCTATTGAGCACCAACATTTCGCCGCTGGATAGAATGGTGTTCGCGGGTAAATGAAATAAATTATTGTCATTGCCATCTCTGAAAATCCAGTTGGAAATATCAACTATTTCATCACTGATATTTCGGATCTCAACCCATTCACCTGCATTTGCAGTTGGGGATGATTCATAATTGATTTCAGTAAAAACAATTTTTTCCGGACAAGGATGGTATGCTTCACCCGGCGATCCAAACATGCATCCGGCAAACCAACTTTCGGGAAGATTGAGATCAGCCGTATTGGAATCCAGTTCTAATGTTCTGCCTCCACCGTCTGCAATCATCGGCCATGGCAGAATATCATCAAAGCTGACAGAAAGAAATTCTTCATTCAACGGATCAACAAGACGTATCAAATCTCCGTCACCATTCAGGTCAAAATAGAAGGGGCCAATGACATTCGTGACATCTGGATATTGCGTTTGAAACAACTCCATATTTTTTGCAAGCACGAGATATTGTCCCGGATAGAGTATTGTGCCGAAAGGAATTGTGTATACAGGAAGACCATACTGATTAGAAACTTTCCACCCGCTTAGGTTGAGAGTTGCAATACCATAGTTGTGAAGTTCGAACCAATCTCCGCTGTGTTGTGTTTCGTCTGAGTTGTAATTGATTTCGCTGACCGTGACTTTTGCCGGCTCAGGCAATCCCAGAAAATGTGCGGTAAAAAAGTCATCTTCGCTGATGTTTAAAGTCATTCCAGCTGATGTAAAAGGAGAAGTGATAATGTTTTCAGACAACCAATGACTGAATACATAACCGGGATTTGCAATGGCCGTAACTGTTACCGGCACACCATTGAAGTAGATGCCGGTCCAGGGATACGATTGTGGAATGATGGTGCTTATCTGGATAATCCCGGCACCTTCCGGGTATACATTGAGATTTACAAGTACCTGACTTTGTAAATTGAAATTTGTCTGGATTTGATCACGCATGATTGTATTTCTGCATTCCAGTTCCGCTCTGAAAGTTTGGTGATTGTTGTTGAAACCCAGCATCGAACCTTCGACGTTATTCGGATCTGCCCATCGGAAATATTCATTGGGCATTTCAGCAACACTTTGATCATAGAAATTTTGTTCTACAGCAAGCAGTCTTTCTGTTTGATAAGCAGTATTGAGAATATCTGCGTATCGATTGATGAAAAAATCATGGAATTCATTGTTTTGAAGTGCGCGGTTGAATGGACTGACGAATGGATTGCCTTCCCCGATGCCAATGACGCCGGCGAGTACATCTGTTGTGCAATCCGTCCAGCCATTTGGTTGCAATGAAAGTTCAAGATCTATGGTACAAAAGCGCCAGCGGTAATCTGTTGCGTCAGAACGATAGATTTTAATGTTGTTGCCGGGCCAGTCTGTATTGCCCATCCAGGTCTCGCCGATGATGTAGTCGGCATAATATTTCATGTCTAGAAATTCATCCGCCTGTTGCACAAAGTCGGGGCTTACCGGATCCAATTGATTGAATGCATTCAGTGCATTCCAGTAATTGTCGACGTTGCCGTCAACTGCGCGAAGTACAAAACCGAAGTATGCACTCAGCGAAAGAATTTCTATGGTTTCTTCTGTTGCATTGTCCTCTGCCATGAATTTTTCTTTGTTCCATTTTTCACGCAGTTCATACAAGCCGAAATATTCACCATTGATATAAACTGTGATGGGTCTGTAAGCAGAATAATAGGCATTGGTCTGGTCGCACATCATTTTCACTTGCGCGGCATCTTTATAGGGCAATGTGAGGTATTGATTACTTCCATTGCGAATAAAAAAATCACTGTATTGTGTGCGGTTCGGTTTGTCAGGTATGACCGGATAAAACATGGGATCACCACCAAGAATATTGTCAGCAAGTTTTAACCGGAAAGAATGTTGAGGATTAGAACGACTGCCACCCCAGCCTCCATCCTGGATCATTCCCGACTCTTGCGAAAACAGAAGTGGATGGGAAGGAATGGAATCAAAATATTCAACATGAGCTTCTTTCAGCCAATTGTCCATGAAGTTGTCAAAAATTCCTGAAGGACCATACAGGTTTGCATTGTCGGTCACCACGGAAATAATTGGAGTGACATGATTCACATTAAAAAAATAGGTGGCAACAGCAGGTTCACTTGCGATGTTATTGCTTTCGAAAGCCCGGGCCCTCAGCACTGTGTTTGCAGAGATTGGAATGGGCGTTCCATCATAAAGGAATGATGAAGTCGTCGGAAAACTGCTATCAAGAGTATAGTAAACTTGTGAGGTGACACCATTCGGATTTGTGATGTTCACGGAAAATGGGTTTGTGTAAAAGCCTGCATTCATAGAAAAGATCGGAGGTAAAGCATATCCACCGGCCGGCTCACTGAGCGCATTGGTAGCACCAGGTGTTGGCGGTTGGAAAAACACCGTCAATTCATTTCCATCCGGAAAAGACCCATTGCTCATGTCGTAGGTATCGCCACTTACGGAAATCGAACTTTCCATTGAAAGATCAGGCGCAAATAGATACACATTGTCACCCTCACTCTTCAGTTTAAAATTGGTGTGGTAAGCAAGACCTTCGTTATTGAGGAAGACATTGGTATATTCACTTTCCATCACATTGTTCATGTGAATTTCGATGTAGTCGTATGAAGTAGGATCGGTGTATGCCACATCAAAAGCAAGTGAATCAATATTGCCGGCAGTAAGACCAGCATCAATCAATTCATCTGCCCGTATGATCATTTGACCTCTTGCACCCCAATACCAATTTCCATAAGGCGCCGGATAGCAGGTGTTGCAATTCTGTGCGAAATCTGTTCCGATTGGATTTCCATTCAGCAACAGGTTGGGTCTCATCGTCGATGGCTCGCCGGTAGCACTGCCGCAGGCGGAAGGACTTCCATCCGCATACGAGGAGAGGGATGAAACAAAAGGGGTATAGGATTGATTAAAAACAGAATTGGCTGTATAGCCAAGACTACTGTAAGAACAGACATTTATCATGACGTTGGAAGCTCCATCCCAATAGAAAGGTGTTTGAAATACATGCGTGTTCAATCCATTTTCTGGAACAAAAGCACCAGAGTTGACAACGAGCGTTCCGGGAGAAGACGCGAATCTATTTTTTTCGCTGCAATACACCATAAGAAATTCACCCGGTAAAATGATCTGATGAGGAAAAGTCCACATCGCTGTCTGCGTGAGATCATCGGTTAGCGTATAGCCAAACAGATCGACAGGATCAATTCCGGCATTGTACAATTCAATCCAGTCGGGATGATCTCCATCCTCATCTGACACAGTTGAATAATTTTGATTGCTGGCTTCATTGATGACAATCTGGGATGCTGTTGTCAACGCCAAAGCACAAAAAGCGACAATAGATATGAGCTTGGAAAACGTAAATTTCATAAGGCACAGAAAGAATTGTAGTGGTATGATTGGTTGATACGCTAAACAACCAGGGTTGGTCATTTCTCAAAGGTTAAAAATACGTATTCCGGAGGTTAACAAAAAACGGAAATACACTTATTCAATGGATGGCAAAAAGAGGACCTACTACTTTTGTGGTATGCAAACCAGGATCGCCATCGTAGAAGATGACAACGAAACACGGAAGAATATTACCGCCTTTTTGACTGCAACTCCAGAGTTTGAAGTCGTTGGATCTTATCCGGATAGTGAGAGTGCTCTCGCTGAATGCGACTTTGGAGCTGTAGATGTTTTGCTCACTGATATTGAGTTGCCCGGAAAATCGGGTGTAGAATTAATAGCTGAACTCAAACCAAGATTTGCCAGACTTCAATGTCTGGTGTTGACTGTATTTGAAGACGACGATCATGTTTTTAGTGCATTAAAGGCAGGAGCAATCGGATACATACTCAAAGGCGCCAGACCAGGTAAACTCATTGATGCAATTGATGAAGTCATGACCGGTGGATCGCCGATGACAGGTACTATTGCGCGAAAAGTCATGGAGTCATTTCGTCAAAAAGAAGTTCTTCAAAGCGAACAGTTGACAGAAAGAGAAAACGGTCTATTGAATCAGCTTGCAGCCGGTTTACGCTATAAAGAAATTGCAGAGGAATTGCAGATCAGCATTGAAACGGTGCGTACACACATAAGAAATATCTATCAGAAACTGCAGGTTCAGTCGCGCACGGAAGCTTTGAATAAGCTGCGTGGACTATGAAAAGCGTGTCAGCGTGAAGGCGTGAAAGCGTGTTCACGAATGTATTACACACAAAAAAAACTCATTCTTTGAATAATGATCGATTGCGGGATCACGCTTTCACGCTAACTCGCTTTAAACTGATACTACCTAATGCGTATTGAAATGAGATTTTAAACGACCGTGTTTTGGGTCAACTAAAATCTCATAAAAATGAAAAAAATAATCTCGACCATCACTGCGGTGATGATGTGCAGCTCATGGATGTTGTCACAGAAAGAATTCAAACAAGTGTATGAATTAAAATTTCCGGTTTCGGTTGACTCCTGGCAAAACAACGATGACCAGACTTTGGTTGTCGCAGGCGACATGAGTGAACTTTGTGGAATCGATGCCGTGAATGGTACGGTGTTGTGGACGCTTCCGGTCAAGGATAAATTGGGAGTAAAAAAACTCGAAAGCTGGGAGTATGATATTGATCTCGGCATTGTTATTCTCACACATAAAGGAGACAAACGCGATGATGTCAAAACAATTTATCTGGATGAAAAAACCGGTAATGTTTTGAGTGAAGAGGCATCAAAAAAGCCAAAGCAGGAAAAATCCGGAGGTTTATTTACCCGTTATAAATTCAATGAATCATCGTGGACAGGAAGTGGTGGATTGCATGTGGAAAATCCGGATGTATATCTCGATCTCACATACGAAAGACCAAAAATGAATTCTTCATTTGGCAGAGGGAAAACCATGCCGATCACCGTTAGTTGTTCGGGGGAATTCACGTGGTCAAGCACAATTCAAGGCTCTTTTGTCAGAGCTTTGTGTGACAATGTCATAGGATATGGTGATGATTTTGGTGGCGATTTTATTGACATCGATACGTATGGAAATTATGTTTTTATTCAGTATGAAGGTTTGACTGTGCTGGATATGAAAACAGGAAAACTCTTATGGACCACAACATTTGACTTTAGCACATTCGATTTTGGTTTGTTCAAATCTGAAATGACGATTGGACGAGCGCCAATGCCGGTATGTGATCAAAGTGGAACTTACATCGCGGATTTATCAAAAGATGTAAGAGCAATCCGAAAATTTGATCTGGCTACTGGTAACAAGTTGTGGGAAGCAGGAGGGCTTAAAAAGGATGGAATCATCACACAAATGATTGTTGTGGATGGTGCTCTGATTGTTCGCAACGGCGGAGAAGTGCTTGTTCAGAAATTGATCATCAATGGTCAGACAGGAGCGGAGACATGCATTTCTGAAATGAAAGAAGAAGGCGATTTCAGTTTGAATGCCTACGACGCATCTACGGGAAAGCCACTTTGGATTGCGGATGATTTGAAGGCGCTTGGTGACAAATTCAAAGGCATCAGCAACCTGATTGCAGATGAAAAATTATTGTATGCAGCAAGTGAAAAAAATCTTTTTGCAATGGATCCGAAAACCGGTGTAGCGAAGTGGAAAGCGGATATGGAGAAATTGAAAATTGGCAAACCCGAGGACATCTTTTTTTTCGAAGATGATATTCTCATTTCTGCAAAAGAAGGTTATGCACGAGTAAAAAAGTCGGATGGCACTGTGAAGTATGGAACGAATACCGATCAGAATCTGGGAGCGTTTGTGCGTGGAGATGTGTTCTATCTGTGGACCGGAAAAAAACCTGAAGAACGAAATGAGTTTATTCGATTCAATCTGGAGACAGGAGCAATTGAAGGAGCAATTGAAGACACCTATCATCCCTACTTCACACCGGATGGCAATGAGTTTATCAAAAAGGATGACAATGTTTTGTTGCGTTACAAAACAAACTAACACATGTCATTCAAGTGGATATTCCTGGTGCCCATACTCTTCTGGAGTATGGGCAGTTCAGGACAAAAATCAGTGACAGTTTATAAGCTGGGCCCAAATGATTTGGTGTTGGATGCGAGAATGATTCGTGGTCAATTTGGATATGCCTGGGATAAAATCCCAAATTTTCTGGATAGCGCAGAAAGCAGGACAGCACAACTTGTAGAATTGAAATGCGAGTTTCGGATGATATCATCTGCGATGGATAAGTACATGAATTTTGTCGTGCACGACGCATTGTATACTGACATGGCCATCGGCAAAATGACATCAAATGGATTCGGTGAACCAGTAGCAAAATCTGAGGATAGCGAAGGAAAATTTGCGGTGTCCTTTAATTGGGGTTATGATTTTTTCATGGGTTATCGCAATAGACATTGGGGCCTCCTGGCCGGTATTCGCCCACAATGGTCGATGCTATCTATGGGAGATTTTAGTTCGGATGCCACATCGGGAGGCCTCGATGTTTTTTCACTGAGTTATCCGTTGGCAGCAAGAGCAGAATGGAGACCTTTTTCGCACTTCGAATACCGCATCATCGCAACAGCCTGGAGTTCGCTCATTGGCGGAGCTTCATGGAGCGGATGTCGCATTGAAATACCCACATTTCCACAAAGCCGATATTGGCTTTTCGCGGAATACAATCTGTATGATTATCAATACCTGTATTTATCTACCGAACCGGTAAAATCAGACAGGACGCAGATTTTTACTGCGGGCATTCGGTTTGGAAGTATTTTTTAATAAAGTGCATTCCTCCTTACGCAGCTTTTATCTTATTAATAAAATCACAGAATGAAATTCCTTTGAGCCCTTTGTGCGAATTTTCTTTGAGTCCTTCGTGGTTTCATGTCATTTCGAATCAAGAAGTCATTTCGATTTTCTGATTGAAGAAAATCTTCATGAAACCACAAAGATTCGCAAAGGAATTTCTCACAAAGGACACAAAAAGTTTGACGCTTTTCTCAGTTGAACTCATGTCAAAGTCAACTCAGACAAATACCGCTTCTCGCGAAAGTGTTGCAATGATCTTGCATCCATTCCCCGGTGAACTTTCGATTGCAACATTTCCTTTCATATCGTTTGCCCGTTTTTGAAGATTGTTGAGCCCATGTCCTCTGACTATTGTATGTTGGTCAAATCCAATTCCATCATCTTCTATGCAAATGAAAAATTTGTCTTGTTTTATTTCGAAACTTAACTTCACAGAACTTGCTTTTGCATACTTCGAAATATTGTTCATTGCTTCTTTACACAAAAGAAAAATATCACGCGATGCATATTGTTGGACAACCATCTGATCAGGAATGGATTGATCTTCATAAATGATTTTAAAGTCATGATCTTCTGCCTGCAATGCTGCTAGTTCTCGTATTCTTCCACTCAACACCTGCCATTCACAGTTGCCGCTGTTCAACAACCAGATGAGTGATTTCATACCTGTAGCAAGTTGACCGGAAATGTTTTCGATTGAACTAATTTGTTTTTTCAGGCCTTCATCCTGAATGTTTTTTTCTGCCATGGCTGTTATCCATGTAATGCGAGAAATTCCGGTTCCTAATTCATCATGCATGTCTTTCGCAATTCTTTCCCGTTCCGATTTTTCTGTGTGAGCCACTATCTCCAATTCTTTCTTCTTCTGCTTGAGTTGATTGAATCTGAACCATACCAGTGCTGCGGTCGCGAGAACGATTAATCCAACAACCAACAATACGATGTATAATTTGTTCTGTCGGTTTTCTTCCTCTTTCAATTCATTTTCAAGTGAAAGGGTTGAAAGCTGCAATTCTTTTTTTTCGACTTCATATTTCGTTTCCATTTCTGTAAGCGCATTCACTCTGCTCACATTGATCAGACTGTCATGAAAAGAACTGTAGCGTTGCTGATACAGATAAGCTTCGTCATTCATTCCCATCGCATGATACTGTTCGGCAAGACTCGACAAACAATTTTGTTCTACGTCTGTGTGACCAATTCTATTTGAAATTTCCAGCGCTTCTTTCGTCATCCGAATAGCCTCTTTGTAATCCTTCATTGCAGCCAAAACATTTCCCAGATTATTCAATGTGGCGGAGATGTAGTATTCATTGCCAATTAGGCGGCTGTAATAAAGGGCACTGTCATAAGCGGCTTTGGCATTTTCAAGTTCTAGAAGTGATTTGGAAACGACACCGATATTGATGAAAACAAGTGCAAGACGATCCGGGTCTTTCGACTTGCGGTAAATAGAAAGCGCTTCTGCATAAACCTCCAGTGCCAGCGACATACTATCTGTTTGTTCGTAGATAATGCCTCGATTGTTGAGACAATCGGCGATGAGATCTTCATCGTGAAGTTCGTGTGCGATGACTTCAGCACGCCGCAGATAGCTCATCGCGTTTTTAAAATCTTCCAGATCAGAATAGGTGGCGCCGATATTCTTCAAAATTTTAGCTTCAAATTCTCGCGGATTTTTGGAGAGATGAATTTGTCGCAACGCATCCTGATAGTAAGCAATGGCTTTTTCCGCCTGGCCAACATACCCGGCGATATTTCCAAGGTCGTTTAGAAGCTCGACGTATTCAGGAGATTTATGTCGAAGCGCAAAATCAGCTGCCAATAAGAATTGGTTTTCAGCATCTGTGTAATTGCCTTCATTGTAGGATTCAATTCCTTTGTCGGAAAAAAATTTGAGCGAATCGGTATCAGACTGTGAAGAAGCAGGGACGAGAAGAGAGGTGGTAATAAGAAGTGTAAAAAAATTCCGCAGAATAATTTTCATAAAGATTGTTTGAGTTAGGCTGAGAAATGCAAGCCGAAATTAATCAATTTCGAAATCCGAACTTTTTCGGTCGTTGCGGTTTCTTTGCAAGAAATAGTATTTTTTGCCGTCTGATTCACAATCACTAAACTGAATTTTCATTCTGAGCGCTTCAATCGCTAATTTTGTCGTAATAAGAAGACAATCAAATCATCAACCTATTTATGAAAAAAATTGCGGTATTAGTTGATTTTACGAGAAGCGGAAAACCGGCACTGCTTCATGCGAAAAAAATTGCAGAGGCATCAGGGGCGGAAATTATTGCTGTCAATATCAGTGATAAGAAAGAGAGTGATGCGACCTTGCAACAGCAATTGGAAGAATATGCGCAGTCCGTTTTAGGTCATGGCATTGTGTGTCACTCCATCATTGCGCACGGTAAATTAATGGCTGGAGTTCCTGAAATCATGCAGGAAATCAAACCGGACTTAATCGTGATTTGCACACACGGTATTCATGGCATGATGCAAAATCTTTTTGGCGCGACCGTGTTGAAGTTGGTGCAATCGCTTCCATTTCCGTGTCTGGTGGTTCAGGAAAATTCTTTTGTACGCAGCCCTACAGAATTTCGGATTTTACTCACAGCAAGTCCATTCGATTCTTTCTATAGCAAGATGAGGTATTGCGCACAGTTGGCTTCTGAGATCAAGGCTGAAGTGATCCACTACGAAATGGACAAATACCTCGGTGATACAGAAGAAGTGATAGCAAATCACGCTGGTGAAGCAGCGGAGTATTTTGCAAAGGCAGGTGTTCCATTCAACGCAGTCACGGAAGACTTGAAATTAATGTCACTTGGATTTGCACCACAGACGATCAACTACGCAGCGGCTCATAGCATTGATATGATTTGTGTAACATCGGGTTCGCACCAGGATGTGATGGCGATGGGCAAAGCCGACAAAGAAAAAATTCTAACCAACGAAGCAGGTGTTCCGGTGCTTTGTTGTCCGGATATTTGATCACAACAGAAGATAACAAGAGTAAATACTTTGCATAAACCCAAATCACGCGATAGAAAACGAAAGACTTTTCGTCGAATAAAAAGTGTTTTCTATCGCGTAGATGCCACATAGTGGTCACGATGTGAAGAATCCCGAAAGCAATTCAAATGAAAATATTGCTATTGCGTAATTCGGAATAAAAAAGGCTGTCTCAAATGTGGAGACAGCCTTTTTTTATGTGTTATTATTACAGGTATTATTCCTTCAAAATCTTCGTCACCTCACATACACCATTCTCAAAAACCGTTTTGAATAAATACGAACCTGAGGCAAGCGCTTTCAAATCCCATTGTTGATTTGGATAGAATACATTTTCTGTAAAAACAATTCTACCAGTCATGTCTGAAATTTCAATTCGTTTTGTTTGGGAAGAAAGTGTTGCGTTGAGTGTTGACTTAAATGGATTTGGCCAAACGGAAGTGACGCTCGTTGCATCTTCTTCAATACCAACTATTGCTGGGCACCCGCTTTCGACTTCATAGCCGCAGGCGTCGAGTTTGACGATCCACATGGAGCCCTCGGGATCATTTGTCCAGCCACCAATCACATAACCGCCATCAGGGGTTGCTGAAAGAGACTCAACGGCATTCAATGTCGGAAGATTAGGACCATGTAAGATTCTGTACCATGCTAACTCTCCACCCGCTCCAATTTTGATCACCACTCCATAAGCTTCATTTCCGGCAACTTGAACTTGACAAGTTGCGACAAAACCAGAATCAGTGGCCAGAACAATATCTTGAAAATGAAGAGCTGCGAGCCAGAGATTTTCAAGTTCAGGTATTTCCAAAACAAAGTCCCAGATGGGTGTCAAAGTTTGCATATTCATTAGAACCGCTCGCGGTTTTGCTTTTTGTTTCCACAGGTCGCAATCTGATTCATAATTGTATCCATACATGGCGAGCATATTGCCATCCGGCAGTAATTCCATAGCAACATAACCGTCCCATACAACATCTTCGTCTTCGAAAAAATATATGCCAATCGGCGCCCCTTGATCGTCTGTGTGCAAAACATAATTAATGATATCCCCCACACAACCTAAACCATTCGATTGGGGACCTGAACAGCTTCCCCAGATTGCATATCCGGTTACAAGCTTCTCCATGCCATAGATGCTATTGTATTGCAGGTCGGTTCTATAGTAAGTATTATCCATCAGAATATTGCCATCACTATCAAATGATGTAAGGCGGTATCCAAATTCATCATATGTGCTTTCATTATGAATAGATACACCAGATGATAATGCAAAACTTGTCTCATTAATTTTGGCAAGTCCACCGGGAGCGAAATCATTGGTTTCACAATCCAGCCAATCGATCAGATCGACGTCCCAGAGCAGATTCAGATCTGCGTCGAATGAACAGACATAAGGAAGATTAGAACCACACTCCAACCGGCTACCTGCAGCTATAAACGTTTCATCTGACAGGGCAATGATAACCTCGGCAGGATTGTAACTGGTTGGCCCTGCCTCGGTCGGTAAACTCAATTCTTGGTAAGCTAGTTCTTGTCCATCATAATCAACTGTCGCCTTCGTAATTTTAGAGTTGAAGAAATGTGATTTATAATGAAGAGCAACTATATTTTCAGTGCATTTAGCATATTGCATTCCAGCGCTATGAAGGTACTGATTATTGAAATGGATATATTGGGCATACATCCAATGCCGGCTCAGCGCCATTATTCCCAGTAAACAAATTTTTAGGATATTCATGCGGCTAAAGTTTAATAAGCGGATGAGACATAAGAACATTATTTGAACCATCTCGGCAAATGATTAAATATGAACCTTGTGGTAGTTCAGTCAACATTAAGCTGATTTCACGTTGCAAAGGTTTCATCTTCGTGCTTATCACACGATCAACTTTGACTAATTGTTTGTCCCGAAAAGCGAGTATTTCAGCCAAATAAAAGCGAGCATGATTCATCATGGTTGGTAAAAAAAGGAATAGTCTCGTTGGGCTGAAATGCGGACCGAATGTAATTGAATTTCTGGAAAATTACACGTTTTTGAAAATATAATATTGAAGCCAACTAAAAGTAAGGTTGACTCGCAAATGGAGCCAACCTCTTTTTTCATGGTAAAAACGAAAACATCAATTCGAATTGCTACTTTGAATCTCACTCTTATAAAGCTGCCAGAAAAAGAGTGGAACAAAAACAAACGCAATAATGAGCAAGCCCAAAATGATTTGAACACTTGCGCCAGGCCAATACATCAGTTTGAAATTGGAACCGGTTCCGATCAGGAAACCTCCGGTGGCACCTGCCAGGCTTCGGATATAACTCTGACCACTGTATGCAGCTGGGAAACGAATGATAGCGATCAGGAGTGTGGTCATTGCGGTGATGAGGGCAAGATCTCCGACCAGAAGCAGTCTGTCAGCAAATGGCCAATGCATGATGCGAAATAAAAATCCAATAAGAATAAAGAATGTTGCAAGAAAGCCTGAGAAATACAATGTGATTTTCATGTGTTGTGGAATTTGGGGAGTTAATAATTGATTGAGTTCAACCTCAATTTCATGGATGCCATCCGGCGACAACAAACTCAATGCGCTGTTGAGTGCGTTCTTGAATGTGTGTCCACCACTCATCAATTCTTCAATACTACAGCAACAATGGTCGATCAATTCCAATTGCAACTGTTGATCTTGAATAGCTGATTCAATGGTTTGAACAACCAATTCATATTCTATGTCAGATAGCTCAGCCATGAGCGAGAGGTCGGTCGTTAAGTATCAGAGCCTGGATGGTGTCGAGAAATGAAAGGAGTTCATTTACCTGAAGGCTGGTTCGCTTTTTACCGGCAGCTGTCAGGCTGTAGTAAATACGCACACGTTTGCCATTCATTTCTTCTTCTGTTTTCACCAGTCCTTCGGCAAGCAGTTTGTGCAGAGCCGGATAAAGGGAACCTTCTTTCAACAGAATTTTTCCTTCCGTTCTGTCCTTCACTTCACGTGTAATGTCATAACCATACATGCGACCGTTTTCTTTCAGCAGTGTCATGATGATGGTTGTCAAAGTACCTTTTATGAGTTCGTTGGATTGCATGGGGCGAATATACATCGAGAATCTATGTATAGAAAACCGAGGTTATATTATTTTATTGTTTTTGTAAAGAAAAATTTCTCACTTGTATACTTCTGACTCAGAGTAGTCAGGAGAAGGTTGAATGAGGTATATTTCTATAGTTGTAACTTATTTTATGGTTGAGGCAATTTGTTTTTTGCGATAATCTGCGACTGAATTTGTGTAATCTGCGTTTAAACGATTTCTACATAAACGCAGATTACACAAATTCAGTCGCGGATTTTCGCAGAATCCTGGTGATGGATTTTATTTGCTCCGTTCTCACCGAATATTTTATAAAGCTGTTTAACTGAGAACGTTTGAGATATTCGCCTAATTGCTTTAGGCAAAAGTTCTCAACTCAAGATCGTCCCTCCATTAACTTGCGGCCATCCATGCCCGATTCACTCAAAATAAAACCCAGCCTACGATTTACTGACCTCACAGTAATTGTCGTGAGTCTTGTGATTGGAATGGGGATTTTTCGCACACCGGCGGAGGTTGCGGAAAAAGCCGGAATACCATCGGTCTTTTTTCTAGCTTGGTTTATAGGAGCAATTGTCTCGTTCATCGGTGCGTTGATTTTTGCGGAAATAGGATCACGTTATCCGCATGCCGGAGGATTCTACAAAATATTTTCGCATTGTTATCACCCGGCCTTTGCGTTTATGGTGAACTGGATCACAGTTATCAGCAACGCTGCTTCCACGGCACTTGTTGCCATCATGGGTGCTGAATATGTCGCGCCGCTTTTTTTTGCAGAATGGAAAAATGACATGAAGGTGGGACTGATCGCATTCGTGTCTGTGCTGATTCTTTTCGCAGTGAATATGCTGGGTATAAAAGTGAGTGCGCGCATTTTGAAAGTATTGATGTCGGTAAAAATCGCATTGTTACTCGTGATCATCTCTTCCATTTTTTTGTTGAGTGATACACCTGTAGATCACACCACGATGAGTATTCTTCCATTCTCCGGAGAATGGTTCAGCGCATTCAGTTTGTGTTTTATTCCAGTATTTTTTACATATGGCGGTTACCAGCAGACCATGAATTTCGGTGGTGACATTTCACATGCAAAACGAATGATGCCACGAGCGATTCTCACCGGAATGGTGATCATCTTGTTTATTTACTTGCTAGTCAACTACGCTTATTATCATGCACTCGGATTTGAAACACTCAAAACTTCCCGTACACTCGCATCGGATATTGTAGCCATGCTGATGGGTGATACAGCGTACCGTTTGATTTCGGTGGTGATGTTTTTTTCAGTACTCGCGTATGTCAACGTTTCTATTATGAGTAATCCGCGTGTTTATTATGCGATGGCAGAAGACAAAGTGATGCCGAAATTGTTTATGCGGGTGAATTCGAAAACACAAGTACAACAATATGCTGTCACGCTTTTCGTGGTTTTCATTTTATTGACTTTGTTTTTCTCACAGTCGTTTACCAGCTTATTAAAATTCGTGATGTTTTTTGACAGTATTGGATTTATGACGGCTGCAGCGGCTATTTTTATTTTTAGAAGACGAGCAAAGAAGAGTGGAGAAGTGGATGACACATTTAAGATGAAAGGGTATCCCTGGTTACCGGCGCTTTTTATTTTGGTATACGCATCTATCACAATCACCTTATTTATTCATGAACCAA
>JANOVT010000230.1:0-6454 GCA_031417525.1 Flavobacteriales bacterium
CTTCGCAATATTCTTCGCATGATCACATCAAGATGAATTTTTACTCCAAGAAATAGAGCAAGAAACAGAACGAGAACGGGATTGTGTGTGAAGACAAGCTTTTTCCGCGCGTTCTTGCTCTGTTTCTCGCTCTATTCAATCTCCTTACAAACGATCTTGGCGAAATGCAGAATAGCAAATCGAATTTTTACACTTACGTTTTACCCATCATTGATTCAGAATCCACCAAAGCACCTTCGCAATATGCTTCGCATGATCACATCAAGATGAATTTTTACTCCAAGAAATAGAGCAAGAAACAGAACGAGAGCGGGATTGTGTGTGAAGACAAGCTTTTTCCGCGCGCTCCTGCTCTGTTTCTCGCTCTATTCAATCGCATTACAAACGATCTTGGTGAAATAAAGATAACCAACATTGAGGTCGGCGCATTGCCGTAGAAACATCCTGAATTCAAATGGACTGAAACACGCGAAGTCATTTGTTTGACGACAGACATGATTTTTACCTTTTATGCAACAATATTCACATTTAGAATGCCCTTTCTGATTAAGCTTGGGGTAATTCTTCGGAAGTTATCACCGTGGAAAATACTTTCGTGATAATTCATTGACAAAGTTGACCCTTATTGCATCCTCAAATATTAGTTCCTATGTCTCACGTTTTAGTTGTAGAGGATGATCCCCACATCGTAAGCCTGCTAAGCATTCATTTGCATGATTTATCGTTGCAGGTAGACACCTGTCTTAACGGCACCGAGGGGTTGAATCTGGCAATAAGCAAACCTTATGATCTCATCATTTTGGATGTGATGCTGCCCGGTATGGATGGAGTTCAGATTTGTCAACGTTTGCGGGCGCTCGATTTTCAGACACCCATTTTGATGCTTACCGCGAAATCCGAAGAGTTCGACAAAGTCATGGGACTAGAATCCGGAGCGGATGATTACCTGACAAAACCTTTTGGTGTCAGAGAATTTAATGCTCGGGTGAAAGCAATATTGCGTCGATCTGTAATGCGTGAAAAATCAATGCAGAGCGATAGTCGAGACACCATACAATTCAATGAATTGAAAATTATCAAGAGCAAATTCAAAGTACTTATTAAGGACGAAAAAATCCAATTGACTCCAAAGGAATTTGAGCTACTAAAACTGTTGGCTGAGAATCCAGGGACTACGTTTTCAAGAGATCAATTATTGGAACAGGTTTGGGGATATGAATTTAGTGGATACGAGCACACGGTCAATTCGCATATTAATCGCCTTCGCGCAAAGATAGAACCCGACATCAACAATCCAATTTATGTGCTGACTACCTGGGGTACCGGCTATCGTTTTACCGATGAAATTCAGTCGAAATGAAAAAATTACAACTTCATAAAAACAGTTTGTTCTGGAATTTTGCAGCGGCACTTTTAGGACTGTTCATTTTGTTGGGTTTGTCGTACGTATTAATCACTGCATATGCGGCACGAGAATATTACAAAGAGACCACTCAAAGATTGAATGCGTCTGTAGCGGAACACATGCTTCATGAAGTAACACCATTCGTCAATGGTGAGATCAATGAAGAAGCCTTGGGTAAAATCATGCACTCTATGATGGCCGTCAATCCTTCCATTGAAGTGTACTTACTGAATTCGGAAGGTGATATTTTGAAATATGTTGTGTTGGATAAAGAAGTGCGACTTAAATCGGTAGACATCGCACCCGTGAAAAAATTTGTCGAGAGCAAAGGCGAGAAGTACATCCAGGGAGACGACCCAAGAAATCCAGGCAAACAAGTTGTTTTTTCAGCTGCCGAAGTGAAAGTCGACGACTTCATGCTGGGCTACGTTTACATGGTGTTGGCAAGTGAGGAGTACGAGAATATTTCACATGCATTATTCGCCAGTTACTTCATGCGAATCGGATTGTGGTCGTTTGCTTTTACGCTTGTTTCGGCTTTCGTTTTGGGATTGTTGCTCATAGCATGGCTAACCAGAAGTCTGCGAAAAATTCAGATAGGTGTTCGAACCTTTCAAGCGGGCGATCTTCATGCACGCATCCCTGTCGCCGGCCATGGCGAAATGGCTGAACTTGGCAGGTCGTTTAATTCCATGGCCGATACCATTCTCCATAACATCGAAGAATTGAAGGAAATTGATGTGCTCCGACGTGATCTCATTGCGAATGTTTCACATGACCTCAGAAGTCCAATGGCGGTAATCCACGGATACATAGAAACGCTTGCCCTCAAGGAAGATCAGCTTTCGAAAATAGAAAGACAAGAATACTTGGATATCATTTTGAAGAGCAGCGAAAAACTTAAACGATTAGTTTCCGACTTATTCGAGTTGTCTCGATTGGAGGCTCGTCAAATCGAAATAAGAAAGGAGCCTGTATTCATAAATGAAATGCTTTACGAAGTCACGCGTCAATTCGAATTAATTGCAAAAGCGAAAAACGTCCGGGTAAAAGTCAATATACCGGAAAGAATGCCTACTATGTTTGCTGACTCAAGCATGCTCAATCGTGTGTTTCAAAACTTGATGGACAATGCCATTAAGTATAGTCCGGACTCTGGTAATATTGAAGTGAATGCTGCCATGGATGGTCGTGATTTCAAAATCTCATTTGAGAATGATGGTGTCGGAATACCTGAAAATGAATTGCCTCATATTTTTGATCGCTATTACATCGCCGATCATCACAAAAATGAAAACAAGGGAACGGGTCTTGGACTAGCTATTGTAAAAAGGATCATTGATTTACATTCATCACAGATTAAAGTGTTCAGCGGCCTGAATGATCGGACGAAATTTGAACTGACACTTATCTCTATAACATAAAACGGATACTTTGACGGGAATTTTTCGTGACAATTGAGAAGGAGATTTGTCCTCAACAAATTAAATAAAAATCTCAATGAAAAAATTATTCCTCCTTACAGCCTTAGCAAGCGTATTCATGATTTCATCTTGCAAGAAAGATGAAGAAATGGAAGAAGTTGTAACACCGGTCGCAGAAACCCCGCTTGATCCTTCCACTGCACAGCGCGCTTCTGTAGACAGGTTCAGTGCCACGGCCGGCCATCTGATGATTCGCGACGCCAGCAATGGATTGCCAGCAGCGAATGCAGCAATCAATTTCGATGTAGCCCCATTTATTACCAAGGGATATGGTCCATCTGGTGAAATAGTGGAGTATTATAATTTTGATGTACAACCGACAAATGCAGCGCCTATTTATGTGTTCTTTGTATCTGGATCATCCAATCCTGTTTCTGGACAATTAAATATTGTCAATGTAAAACCTGGTGATGCTGGATATAATGATTTCTGGAATGTTGTTAAAGTAACTGTACCATCGAACTATGTTGCCAACACGGTCACCAGCGAAAGCGAAATATTTTCGAAAGGCTACGCCATGGAGGAAACAACGATGATTGTGAATTGTCCGATAGTGCCAACGGGCTCAACTGCAACTAAGCGCTTGACAGGAACTGATACAGGCCTGACCATTGGTTGGTATAAGGACCAAATCGTTTCTTATTTCAATTTTATGGAGGCAGCGATAACAGCGATAGGAACAGACATGGTTCCACTGTCACCAATTTATGTAACGTTCAACGTCAATCCTCCAGCGGGTGGTCCTCCATCAGGTTTCGTAGTAGAACCTGGAACCATGCAGACGCACAATGTATTGGCGACGCTTCCGGGAGATTCGAATTATTCACCACTTTGGTCAGTAAATATCTATGACAACGCAAATTTTGGTGTGGTTTCCAACTTGAGCAACGCAAGCTCTTCGACCATACTCGTCACTGGCGCTGCAACAGTAAATTGTCCTGTGGTAACCATAAACTAATTCACTCTCGTCTCATATCGAAAAGTGGCTGTCTCAATAGAGGCAGCCACTTTTTTTGAATATGTTGGATGAACTCAACGCTCGAAAGCTTTTTAGATTAGCGCTTGTGGAATGCGAAGAGGATTTCCCGGCGAATTAATAGAGCAAGAAACAGAGCAGGAGCGGCCGCATGATCAGAGAATTCTTTCCGTCGCTCCCGCTCTGTTTCTCGCTCTATTCAATCACATTACAAACGATCTTGGCGAAATGCAGACTAACTAAATCGAATTATTAAACTTGCATTTTGCACATCACTGATTCAAAATCCACCAAAGCACCTTTGCAATATTCTTCGCATCGTCCACACCTCTATGGTGTGTTCCCTCCAAAGGAATATCCAGCATTTCCAGTGCACCTGCCATCCCGGTTTCTCGTGCAAGTTTTTTCTTCAAAGCAAAAAGTGTTTTGACATTGATATGCGACGGTCCAAAAGGATAACCCACGTTGAGGTCGGCGCATTGTCGTTTGAACATATTAAAATCGTACGCACCGAAACTCGCCCACGTGCGTTGTTGTCCGGAATATTTATTTCGGATAATCGCACACGCTTCCTGGAAGGTGATGCCCACATCCACCATCTCTTGAGTGATCGTTGTAAGCTGTGTACAAAACGGACTCACCGAAGACCGCGCAGGTTTCACGATGATGCCGTCGTTCTCTGTGATCTCACCCGTCTGCACATCGAGCAAACAGATTCCTACTTCGATAATATCCGAATCCTGTCCTTCGGGTGGATTGCCTTCCCAGCAGGTGGATTCAACATCGACGATGATAATTTTTGAGAGGTCGGAGGCCATGGGGCGAAGGTAGTAAGGCTAATGGAAATGTAGTGGAATGAATCCTTCCAGAAAACTTCTTTTAACTATAAACAAACCAACGCAATTAAACCCCACAACAATTCTTATGCTTCTTCCCACTCCCACAAAAGCAAGGCTCATTATGGTCAGGCAATCCAAAGTCGATGCGTGTGAGGATATCTGATCAGGCGATGAATATTCAAAGTCTGACCGTTTACCCTAATCCGGCTGGAGATTTTGTTTTTGTAAAAATAATTTCACTTGTCCAGACCCGGGGAGTTTTGAAAATAGTAGATTTGACAGGTAAGGAGTTGCAGAGCCAGCAGGTCACCAATACCCTTCAGCCACAAACACTCGACATCACTTCGCTGTCCGGTGGAAAATATATGTTACAGTGGTTGGTGGATGGCAGACTGGTTGAAACCCAATCCTTCGAAAAGGTGAAATGACTTTAAGATCCATATTGAATTTCATACTGATCTTGTGTTCCATCGGAATGCAAGGTCAGTATGTTTATTTTAATAACCTATATAGCACAGATCATCCGGAAACGACCACAGCAGTGGAAGTGATGCCTGATGGTTATGTGACAGCGACAGCACAGAACAACGACGGTGAGCGCGTAGTGTTGATGAGAAAATACGATTGGAATGGAATAGAAATTTTATCAAACGGAATCGTCATCGACACTTGTTATTTCTATGTTCATGGTCATGCAGCGTTGAAAAAAGCATCAGACTCCACATTAATTTACAGTGGTCTGTTTGAAACGAACGATGAAGTTTATACGAGAATATTTCTATTCAATAATGAGCTAGACACGATCTGGTCTACTAAACTCAATATACCTGACATGCCATTGGTGGATATGACGGTGGTTGAAGTGCTCGAAGATGGCTATCTTTTTTTTGGATATGTTCAATATGAAATCGACCGCGATATACTCTGTGTAAAATTGAATCTGGATGGGGAGTATCAGTGGCATTGGGTATTGGAGGATGCAACCAAATCCAATACTCCCTTTAATATTTATAAGTTATCGGAGTCCGAGTTTTTGGTGGGGGGTGTTGTCATCAACGCACAAAGTTTTCAAAATTCATGGATCACCAGAATTGATATTGAAGGGAACTTAGTTTGGTATCATGAGCTTGGATTTAGTGCAATGAATGATGGTGGATTGGGAACTTTTGCCAGAATGAGTAATGGAGATTTTGTGGCCGCCACTAGTTATGGCGTTTCGGGAGAACCATTATGGCCCGACATGGAGTTGCGGACAATAGAATTTGACGAGAATAACAATTGGAATAATCTAACAGAACAAATTTATTCAACATTTTGGAGGCATGGCGCTAGCAAAGTTCTCGTTAGCCAGAATGATTCGCGTTTGATACAAGCTGCTTATTTCGATGAACAAGATGATGTACATACTTATTTACAAAAAATAAATTCAGATGGTTCAGAAGTATGGATGAACTTTTACGCTTATGATGATTGTTCAACATGTTCCAACGCGCTGGGCGACATCGAATTCGCACCCGACAGCGGCTACATCTGCACAGGTTATTTTATCGATTACAGTGACGAAATACCGATCAACAAAACCTGGCTGTTGAAGATAGATGCGTGTGGAGATGTGCAGTACAATGGCTGTCCGCCATCGGTGAATGTGCAGGAAGAAACACAAAACGATTCAGGCATTTCTATCTGGCCCAATCCGGCACGTGAGACCTTGCATCTGAATGCCGATCCCGGCATTGAAATCACTTCACTT
>JANOVT010000231.1:0-4172 GCA_031417525.1 Flavobacteriales bacterium
CGAGAACGGAGGCGAGTTTCCAGCCGAGGTTGAACGTGTCCTGCATCGAGACGTTCATGCCCTGGCCGGCCTTCGCGCTGTGCGTGTGGCAGGCGTCGCCGGCGATGAAGACGCGCGGCAGGCGAGATGCAGCCTGGTCCACGGGGACATCGTCGAACCGGTCGGTGACGCGCTGCCCGACCTGGTACACCGCGAACCACACAACGCGTCTCACGTCGAGCGTGTACGGGCGCAGCACGCGTTGCGCGGTCGCGATGACCGACTCCTGAGTGTGCTTGTCGCGGAAGGCTTCGCGGTTGTTCGGGTCGATCTCGCCGAGGTCGACGTAGAGCCGCACCATGTAGCCGCCCTCGCGCGGGATAAGCAGGATGTTGCCCTCGTCCGCCGACTGAATCGCGGCCTTGAGCCGGATGTCCGGGAAGTCGGTGACGGCCAGCATGTCCACGACGCCCCAGGCGTGGTTGGCGAAGTCACCTTGCGGCACGGCCCCAATCGCATCACGGACGAGGCTGCGTGCACCATCGCAGCCGACGACGTACTTGGCGCGAACAGTGGTCTGCGAACCCTTGCCCACATCGCGCAGCGTCGCCACGACCGGGTACTCGCCAACGGACTCGACCTTCAGGGTGACGAATTCCAGGCCGTAGTTGGCCTCGAGTCGTGTCGGCGACATGCGCATGTAGTCGAGCAGATACTGCTGCAGGCGGGCCTGGTTGACGATGACATGCGGGAACTCCGACAAGCCGTCCTCGGTGTCCTGGATGCGACCGGTGCGCTCGATTCGTGTGCGGTCTTGCTTGGCCGGGCGCCAGAAGACGGTCTCGTTGACCCAGTAGGCCTCACGCACGAGCTTCTGACCCAGGCCGAAGGTCTCAAACATCTCGACGGTGCGGCAGGCGATACCGTCGGCCTGGCCGACCTGCAGCGGGCCGTCGCGGCGCTCGATCAGTCGTGTGCTGATGCTGGGGAAATTCGACAGCTGTGCGGCCAGCAATACCCCGGCAGGCCCGCTGCCAATGACCAGAACCTCGACGGCGTCAGGAAGCTTCTCCTTGAGAATGTCGGGGTCGCCGGGTGCGTAGCCATTCAGATAGAACTGCATGCTGTCTCCGTTATCGGGCGCACTTACCAGATCGTCGTAACGCCGACTGCGCCTAGCATCCGCAGAGTTCGTCGAGCGCGCGCCGCCCCTGCGTCACGCGAGCGAACTGAGCAAATTCTCCATTTCCTTTTCACCGAAGCCGCGCATCGTCGTCGTCCGAAGGTTGCCCTGGACGGCCAGGGCGAGCGTGGCTTTCGTCAACGTCTCATCATCCGGCGCATCCACCGTCAACACGACGTCGTACGGGCCCAACGTAAAGAACCACTCGCGGGCGTTGACGCCCATCGCAGCGAACGCTTCGCGCGCGGCGCGCGAACGCTTGACCGTGTTCTTCACGTCGCGAACACCTTGGTCGGTCCAATTGCCCAGCAAAACATACTTGCCCATGTCCATGCTCCTCGCAACGAAGGATGAAGTCACTGGCGGCATCGTCGCAATTGCCGGCAGCCAAAGAAGGTCACGCCACTTCGCCGTGGCCCATCGTGTCAAGACGCCAGGCCCACCAGCCGCATCACCCAGCGCAGCAGCACCGTCACCAGAGCCATTGCGGTGACGCCACCGATCCAGAACGCGGTCAGCCACGCCAAGCGCTTTCGCCAGCATGGGGATGACGAAACGGCAGGATTTGCCATCAGTGATATCCATCGCCACGGCGCACCTTGCCGCGGAACACCCAGTAGCCCCAGGCCGTGTACATCAGGATCAACGGAACGATCAGCAGCGCGCCGACCAGCGCGAAGCCCAGGCTCTGCGGCGGCCCTGCGGCGTCGTAGATGGAGAGGGTCGGCGGCACGATGTGCGGCCACAGGCTGATGCCCAAGCCGCTGTAACCCAGGAAGATGAGCAGCAAGGTGTAGATGAAAGGTGCGGTGTCGTTCGTTCCCTGCAGCGCCTTCGACAGCCGCCACATCGCCCACAGCACGAGCACGGGCACGGGCAAGAACCATCCCATATTGGGCCAGGTGAACCAGCGCTCGGCAATTCGCTCGTGCGCCAACGGCGTCCACAGGCTGATCGCGCCGATGAACAGCAGCAATACCCACGCCAGGGTGCGCGCCAGCAGCCGCATGCGCAGCAGCAGCAGGCCTTCGGTCTTCATGATCAGCCAGGTGCTGCCCAGCAGTGCATAGGTGGCCAGCAGGCCGAAGCCGGTGAACACCGAGAAGGCATTCAGCCAGTCGAAGGCGCCGCCCGCATAACGACCGTCGCGTACCGATATGCCTTCGATGAAACCACCGAGAGTGACGCCCTGGAAGAAGGTTGCAACGGCCGAGCCGCCGATGAACGCCAGGTCCCACAGGCCCCTGCGATGCGCGCTGGCCTTGAAGCGGAACTCGAACGCAACGCCACGAAAGATCAAACCGATCAGCATCAGGATCAGCGGCAGGTAGAACGCGCTCAGGATCACCGAGTAGGCGAGTGGAAACGCCGCCAGCAGGCCCGCCCCACCCAGTACCAGCCAGGTCTCGTTGCCGTCCCAGACCGGCGCGACGGTATTCATCATCACGTCGCGGTCGTCCTTGGACTTGAAAAACGGGAAGAGCAGACCGATGCCGAGGTCGAACCCGTCCAGCACGACGTACATCATCACGCCGAACAAAATGATGATGGCCCACAGCAGAGGCAGATCAATGCCCATGGTCAACTCCGCGTTGGATGAGACGTGGCCGCCAGCCCCGGCGCGTCAGGGGCGGCAGACATGGGCCTGGACGGGTTGTGCGTCTGCCCTGGTCCTCCTTCGACGGGCAGGTGGCCTTCGCCCGTCTGCGGCCCTTTGGCGATCAGCTTCAGCAGGTAGCCAGTACCCGCGCCGAAGACCACAAAATAGACGACGACGAACAGCGTCAGGCTGATGCCGAGTTGCTGGGCGCTGACGGGGGATACCGCGTCGGCCGTTCGCATCAGCCCGTAGATGATCCACGGCTGGCGGCCGATCTCGGTGGTGAACCACCCAGCAAGCAGTGCGACCAGGCCGCTGGGTGCCATCAGCAGTGCAAAGCGCAGGAATGCGCGCGATCGATACAGACGCCCACCTCGACGCAGCCACAGCCCGAACAGCGCCAGCAGGATCATCAGCATCCCGAGCCCGACCATCACCCGGAAAGTCCAGAACACGACCGTTGAGTTCGGGCGGTCGGCGCGGGGGAAGTCCTTCAGCGCCGGGATCGTTCCATCCCAGCTGTGGGTGAGCAGCAGGCTGCCGGCGCGCGGGATCTCCAGCTTCCAGTGGGTCGTCTCGGCCTGCATGTCGGGCCAACCGAAAAGGATCAGCGGCACACCTTCGCCTGGGTGGTTTTCCCAATGCCCTTCGATCGCCGCCAGCTTGGCGGGCTGGTATTTGAGCGTATTCAAGCCGTGCGCATCGCCGACGATGGCCTGCAACGGCGCCACGGCGAGCAGCATCCACAGCGCCATCGACAGCATCACGCGCACCGGCTCATGGTTGCGGCCCCGCAGCAAGTGCCAGGCCGCGCTGCCGCCGACCACCAGCGCGGTCGCGATGAACGCAGCCAGCACCATGTGCGTGAGCCGGTAAGGAAACGACGGATTGAAGATGACCGCAAACCAGTCCACCGGCACGACCCGGCCGTCGATGATCGCGTGCCCCTGCGGCGTGTGCATCCAGCTGTTGGAGGCCAGGATCCAGGTCGACGAGATCAGCGTGCCGACCGCCACCGCCAGGGTCGACACGAAGTGCAGGCCCGGCCCGACCTTGTGCATGCCGAACAGCATGACGCCGAGGAATCCCGCCTCGAGGAAGAACGCGGTCAGTACCTCGTAGGCCAGCAGCGGGCCGGTGATGCCGCCGGCAAAGCGCGAGAACTCGCTCCAGTTGGTGCCGAACTGGTAGGCCATCACGACGCCGGAAACCACACCCATGCCGAAGGCCACCGCAAAGACTTTGGACCAGAAGTGATACAGGTCCATGTAGACCTGCCGCCCCGTCTTCAGCCACAGACCTTCAAGCACGGCTAGGTAACTCGCCAGGCCGATCGTCAGCCCCGGAAAGACGATGTGGAACGAGATCGTGAAGCCGAACTGGATGCGGGCGAGGAGCAGAGCGTCAAGA
>JANOVT010000232.1:0-7928 GCA_031417525.1 Flavobacteriales bacterium
TTTTGCAGGATGAAGCCGGTAAAGCACAACAAAAAACATTGATTGTAAAAGGAACATTTGCCTATCATCTTCTTGCAAGTGACAATGATCTGCTTTCCGCAGGATTTCAAACTGGATACGAACAAAGAAGTATTTCATTTGATGGACTTGCCTGGGATTCACAATACAATGGTGTAAACTATGATCCAACTTTAGACGATAAAGAACGCTTCATCAGCACCAAACGAGGGTTTATTGATATTGGTGCCGGTATTAATTGGAAGCACAAAAAGAAGAAAAAGTTCACGTTGGGTTATGCATTTTTTCACAGTGGACAGCAGATCACGATGGTGGCAAAAGGAAAAGATAGACTGAAGATGCGCCATGTATTCCAAGGCTCCTGGTCAAAGCGATATGATCATTTTGACTTGAAATACGATGGTATGGTCCAACGTCAGGCAGGTGCTATGGAAACAACACTAGGCCTCACTTTTAGCTACCGTATTGGCGAGGATAGCAAGTACACAAACGTCAAAACTTCAAGCGCTGCTGTTGCCGGATTATTCTATCGTACCAAAGATGCATTACATCCATTCATCGGTTTTGAATACAAACGTTCATTCATCGCCTCAGTTGGTTACGATCTCCGTATGGCAAAAATGCCTTATCTGAATAAGCGTCCGGGTGGAGTTGAGTTTTCACTTTCTTATCTGGGTTCCATTGGCAGAAAACGCATGAAAGTTGTGCATTGATTTCATCATCCGTTCACTGTCAATAATTTCTTGGAGCCTGTCAAAGCGGTGCTTGTTTCTCGCATTCTTTCGCATGTAACAAATACAAGCGAATCAATATGTCATCTTTTGAAATCATCGGGGGTAAAAAACTGAAAGGAGAAGTAATTCCGCAAGGCGCCAAAAATGAAGCCCTTCAGATTATTTCCGCAGTGCTGCTCACATCTGAAAAAGTTACCATTTCCAATATTCCCAACATCCGGGATGTCATGAAATTGATTGAGTTGCTGGAAGTGATGGGCGTGCATGTTTCAAAAATCGACAACCATACTTATTCATTCGAAGCAAAAAATGTAGATCTCGAGTATTTACTGACGGATGATTTTAAAAAGAAAGGTGGAGCACTTCGCGGATCCATCATGATCATTGGTCCGCTGCTCGCAAGATTCGGCGTAGCCTATATTCCTGAACCAGGTGGCGATAAAATAGGAAGACGTCCGGTAGATACTCACCTGCGCGGATTTGAAAATCTGGGCGCCACATTCGAACACATGAAGGAAGAGCGTTTTTATAAAATCAACGCCAAAAATCTGAAAGGTGCTTACATGGTTTTGGATGAAGCATCTGTCACCGGAACAGCGAATGTTCTGATGGCGGCATCGCTTGCAAAAGGTGAGACGACGATTTACAATGCGGCCTGCGAACCCTATTTGCAGCAGCTATGTAAAATGATCAATAGCATGGGCGGCAATGTTTCGGGAATCGGGTCGAATAAATTGATTATTCAGGGAGTAGATAGTTTAGGTGGTTGCAATCACCGAATGTTGCCGGATATGATTGAAATAGGTAGTTTTATTGGTCTGGCGGCAACAACACATTCTGAAATCACCATCAAGGATTGTGCGATCGCAGAGCTCGGTGTTATTCCTTCGGTATTTAGAAAAATGGGTATCGAAATGGAATTTCGCGGAGATGATATTTACCTGCCATCTCAGGATTCATATAAAATACAAAGCCTCATCGATGGATCCATTCTAACCATCCGCGATGGAATCTGGCCTGCATTTACTCCCGATCTCATTTCGGTTGCACTTGTTACCGCAACCCAGGCCAAAGGCAGTGTTCTGATTCATCAGTGGATGTTTGAAAGCAGATTGTTCTTTGTAGACAATCTCATCGATATGGGCGCAAAAATTATATTATGTGATCCGCACCGCGCAGTGGTGATCGGAAGTAATCGGGAAACAAAATTGCGTGGCATTACAATGTCATCACCCGATATCAGAGCTGGTGTCTCTATGCTGATCGCAGCTCTGGCTGCAAATGGAAAAAGCACAATCAATAATATTGAGCAAATAGATAGGGGGTATCAGGATATTGAAAACAGGCTCAAAGCCATTGGCGCTGACATACGAAGGATCGATTAATGGAAACGAATATCAAAATTAATTCGTTAGAAAAGCATTTTTGGCAATATGTTTGAAATATCGTCGACTCGAATCACATAAATTTATCGGCTGAAAGAAAAACCATCACATGAAAAAAATCATCTCTTTATTTTCCCTGGCAGTCATTGCATCTGCTATCGTTAGTTTCACTACGATTGAAACCCCTGCCAAAGCCATGAAAATGGTAAGTAAGTCCGCAACTGTAGGAACCGCTATTGGCGATGAAGCTCCTGAAATTGCAATGGCCGGAATCGACGGAAAAGAAATAAAACTTTCTTCACTTCGTGGCAAATTGGTACTCATCGACTTTTGGGCTTCCTGGTGCGGACCATGCAGAAGAGAAAATCCAAACGTGGTGGGTGCATACGACAAGTATCAGAAAGCTAAATTTAAAACAGCCAAAGGATTCGAAATATTTTCTGTTTCACTCGATCAGAATGCTGAAGCATGGAAGGCAGCCATTGAAAAAGACGCATTGACCTGGAAAGCACATGTCAGTGATTTAAAAGGATGGCAGAATGGCGCGGCAGCCGTTTATGGAGTTAGCAGCATCCCAATGAGTTTTTTGGTGGATGAAAATGGAATCATCATTGCGAAAAACCTGCGTGGATTGGAGTTACACAAACAACTCGACATGCACGTTAAAAGCCTCTAAGCAACGACTTCAAAAGCATACATTTGCGCCCCCGGAATTTTCCGGGGGCTTTTTTTTGGTAAAATCTGCCAGTTTGACCACCTGGAACGCAATGGCAAAGAACTTGAAAGCGCGGTTAAAGAATTTTTTTGAAACCATGAATCACGAAAACACGAAGGATATTCAGAATGAACCCGGCATTCCGGATACGAACAATGATGCACAGGTGGAGCAAGCTCTTACCGACGCTCATAACCCGGATATGGGAATTCCGGAACCACCGGTTAATGACGAAATCCCATTGTCTGAAGAAGAAAAATTTAAGAAAGAGGCGGCCGAATGGAAAGACAAATACATGCGTCTTTATGCCGATTTTGACAATTCACGTAAACGAGGAATGAAAGAAAGAGCAGAGCTTTTGACATCTGCCTCAGGTGATTTTATCAAAGAAATGCTTCCTATTCTGGATGATTTCGATCGTGCAGTAAAAGCGAATGAAACCGTGGAAGACATCTCTGTTGTGAAGGAAGGATTTATCCTCATTCATCAAAAGCTTTTTAAAAGATTGGAATCGAAAGGACTTGTTCCTGTGAATGCAATAGGCGAGGTTTTCAACACGGATTTTCATGAAGCGATTACGCAGATTCCGGCGCCTTCTCCCGATATGGTTGGTAAAGTGGTGGACGAATTGGAGAAGGGATATCGTCTGAATGAAAAGGTGATCAGGTTTTCAAAAGTGGTGATTGGTCAATAATTACAAGGAGCGAATAGTTCGATATGGCAAAAAGAGATTATTACGATATATTGGGAGTTAGCAAAGGCGCTTCGGAAGCAGAAATCAAGAAAGCTTACCGTCAAATGGCGATCAAATTCCATCCGGATAAAAATCCGGGGGACAAGGCTGCTGAAGAGAAATTCAAGGAAGCCGCCGATGCCTATGGAATTCTAAGTGACGCTCAGAAGAAAGCTCAATATGATCAATTCGGCCATGCGGGAGTCGGTGGTGCAGGCGGAGGTTATGGTGGTGGTCAGCACATGAACATGGATGACATCTTCTCGCAATTCGGAGACATCTTTGGTGGTGCATTCGGTGGCGGTGGATTTAGTGGAGGAGGGAGCGCAAGTCGTGCCCGCGTGAAAGGTTCCAATCTCCGCATCAAAGTGAAATTGAATCTGGAGGAAATTGCGAACGGCACCACTAAAAAAATTAAAGTATTCAAGCTTATCAATGCAAGCGACGTCACGTTTGATACGTGTTCGACTTGTGGAGGCAATGGTCAGGTAAGAAGAGTGACCAATACCATTCTTGGCCAAATGGCGACTACTTCAACATGTCCGAAATGTCATGGTGCCGGGAAGTCGATCAAAAGCAAACCGAAAGATTCTGATGAGAATGGACAGAAACGTAGTGAAGAAGTGATCGAAATCAATATTCCTGCGGGCGTTGGTGAAGGAATGACATTGAATGTTGCTGGTAAAGGAAATGCCGGTCCGTTTGGTGGAATACCGGGTGATCTGCTGGTTCAGATCGAAGAGGAAGAACATGCCGATCTGAAAAGAGAAGGCGTCAATCTGTATTATGATCTCTACATCAATTTTGCAGATGCGGCTATGGGTGCTCCTGCAGAAATTCCTCTCGTCAAAGGTCGCGCGCAAATAAAAATTGAACCGGGAACACAAAGTGGAAAAATCGTTCGATTGAAAGGCAAAGGGTTGAAAGAAGTCAATGGATATGGACAAGGTGATTTACTTGTCAATATCAATGTCTGGACTCCTCAAAAATTGAATGACGAAGAGAAAAAGCTTCTGGAAAAACTGCGTCAATCACCGAATTTTAAACCAAGTCCTTCAGGAAAAGACAAAGGATTCTTTCACAAAGTGAAAGAGATGTTTCAGTGAACGAGTATATCCGACAAACTTTCCACCAATCGATCTCGAAATGATTTATATGCCTTTAGCTTAATAAGGCGTTCTAAGTCTAAACTTTGGCCGAGTGGCTGATAGAGATCTGCAAGTTTAACGGCGTGCCTTCTTTGTTTTACAGGAAGCGCAGCGTTGTTGATTTGAATTGCTTGTTCTAGAATTGTTTTTGGGTCAAGTCGAGATTCAATTCGACCAAGTTGAATATTTAGGCCTAACTCTGCTGAAGAAAGTTCTGTCTGCATTTCACTTCGTAACAAATCAGGCTGAGATAACATCCAAGCTTCGGATTCTGTTATGGGAATTAGTGGAATTATCTTCTCGCATCTTTTTCCTTCGTGCTCCTTGAGATTTTTAATAGCCGGATTAAAACGATTTACGAGTGCGTTGTTTTCGTTATAATCATCAGAATCCAAATGAACAATCAGTAAATTGTATTCACAGCATAAAATCGCGGCTTCTTCAATTGTACTAGCTAATTTTTTTGAGATGGGATAAATGTATATATCATACATTGAAGTGCCAGTAGTTGAAACTATTTCATGCACCGTTCTTTCTATGATTTCAGGCAGCAGTCTGCTATCGGTTTTTCCTTCGCACAAAAAGGCAATAGTAATGACCGTCATACACTGTGTTTTGATAAAGCTTCAATCGTATCCTTCTCACCGTCATCACTTTTGAGGTATTCAATAACTTCATTATGAGAAAGGGATAATTCGGATGCTGAAAATGGGAAGGTCAATTGACCGCTTTTTGAAACAGGCACTAGTTTAGAGACAAAATATGATCGCTTCAATTGGGTGTCAATTCTCTGGACGAATTGAGAATAGTAAAAAATGGAATTTGCATTATCAGCTTGAAAAAATTCTTTCACAACGACAGTAGAATGAGTGTTTATCAGAACTTGTTTTAACGATGACTCATTGTCATATTGACTGAAGTCTGTGGCAATAGTATAAATCAAATCCAAAATTGCGCGAATTCGAAATGGATGCAACCCATTTTCTGGTTCCTCAAAGCACAAGACACCTTTGAATTTTCCATCGAAGGATAGTCCAGATAACAAAATCAGCCTTAGCGTTCCTTCCGATAATACTCTTGAAGAAAACTCTCGACCGTCTTTGTTTGTAGCAAACAAGACATATTGTTGCCTAGCATGGTCCTCATCAACTCGGATTGATACGATATTCCCAAGTATTCGATTAATTATTCTTGAAATTTGTTTTAATGTTCCTTTCTCTTCTTTTTCGACTCGATTAAGTAATGAAGGTAAGTTTTGCCCATCAATACCTAGCATTTTTGAGCCAATCATTGAAGATGGGCGTCTCATTTCTACCGGATTCAGTTGTAGTAGTTTCCAACTTATCATTTCTTCTCTTAATGCGAAGATGTGAGGAAAATCGGCCTTTACGATTGTGCTCAAGACTGTTCTTTCTGCTTCTTTAGCAGATGTTGGTCTTCCGCCTCTAGTTCCATCTTGACGTATGTAAATCACATTCCCTTTTTCATTTGTCTCAGTGCTGATGTATGCTTTATATTGATTGCTCTTTCTTAAGGACTCGAGATTTCTACCCTTATTATATCGCGAAATCCATTGATCATCACCTTTTAGAATTGGCTTCAAGCTTTCGGATATGACATAAAGTTTATCGATTCCAGAATCTTCGTCTTTTCTTCTCGAGATTTCTAATTCATATCTTAAGCGGCGGTGGGCTAAAGCCACCTCTTCTCCGAAATCATCTTTAACCTTTGCGTCTAAGAAAACTTCAATGCCAAACTTCATTCGATTTGAGTACTCATTATTGCCATATTGAGTAAACAATTCTAATGGCTCACCTCTTTGTTTGGAGAAGGAAGTCAACAAGTCGTTTTTAGCAATTTCAGATAAAAGGGTTATAGCGTCAAACAAATTACTCTTACCGGAAGCATTGGCGCCAGCAATTACAACAACTGGCTGAAGCACAATTTCGAATTTTTCGAAAGATTTAAAGCCGTCAATTTCTAATTTGGTAATCATAACTTTGAGACTGTTACACCAACATCATCACCGGATTTTCCAGATACGATTTTAATGTCTGTAAGAATGCTGAGCCAGAAGCGCCATCTACCACGCGATGGTCGCAACTCAACGTTACTTTCATGACATTGCCAGGAACCACTGCGCCATTTTTCACCACCGGCGTCGATTTAATTCCTCCAATTGCGAGAATACACGCGTCAGGTGGATTGATGACCGCTGTGAATTCATCGATACCAAACATACCGAGATTTGATATAGTGAACGTATTTCCTTCCCAATCTGAAGGCTGAAGTTTTTTGTTTTTTGCTTTATCCGCAAAAACTTTTACTTCAGCACCAATCTGTGCCAATCCTTTTTCATTTGCAAATTTCACAACCGGAACAAGCAATCCATCTTCAACAGCAACAGCTACTCCGATGTGTATATGTTGATTGTAGCGGATCTTATCACCCAACCAGGAAGAATTCACTTTCGGATTTTTTCTCAATGCCATAGCACACGCTTTCACAACCATATCATTGAAAGAAATTTTTACATCTCCTTTTTCATTGATTGCTTTTCTTGCTTCCATCGCATTGTCCATGTCGATTTCCATGGTGAGATAAAAGTGAGGTGCAGAAAATTTGCTTTCTGCCAATCTGCGCGCAATGGTCTTGCGCATCTGCGACACATTTTCTTCTGTGAAACTTTCCGCACCGGAAGGAACGAACACGGGTGCATCTTTCACAACCGCACTTGCTGCAGGAGAGTAATTTTCAATATCTCTCTTTACAATGCGTCCACCATCACCGCTGCCAGGTACATTGCCAATATCAATTCCTTTGTCTTCTGCAATTTTTTTCGCGAGTGGTGAAGCTTTCAAACGACCATTACCATGGTGCGCTGGTTCTGCGACGAGCGCTGCTGCTTGAGGCGCAGCAGATACTTTCGGAGCATTTTCTTCCACTGCTTTCGCGGCAACAGGTTCTGCTTCAGCTGCAACAGGTGCGGCATCAGAGGCGATCAAAGCGCTTACATCTTCACCTTCTTTACCGAGAATAGCCAGTATGGAATCCACGTTCGCCGTTTTGCCTTTTTCAACTCCGATGTAAAGCAACACTCCATCCTGGAATGATTCAAATTCCATGGTGGCTTTGTCTGTTTCAATCTCAGCAAGCAGTTCACCGCTCTTCACTTTATCACCAACCTTTTTATTC
>JANOVT010000233.1:0-5062 GCA_031417525.1 Flavobacteriales bacterium
GAGCCGGCAAAAACGACACGTGTAGTTGTCAGCATTGCAATTGCACCTCCATCAGGATTCATCACCAATAACTCTCCGGCAGTATTAAAAGATGGATCATCATATCGAGCTAATTCACATGTTGCAGTTAGAAAAACGGGAAGTTTGAATTTGTTAGTCCAACTCGTTATTGTGTTAATATCCAGGATCCTCTCATGCGCCCATCCACGCTCACCGCCATGTCCAAGATATGTCACGATAAGCGAGCCGTTTTGAACGCGATTTTTGATTGCAATCTCAGCCTGAGGATACCTCTCTCCGCCTGCAGTAGAAAGCTGGGTATACGCATCCAGATATATTTTGACAATATCATACTCGGGATGACGGACTTTCATCAATGCCGAAAGTTCATCCGCATCTCGTAAGTGAACAGTTTCCACCGGATTGCTGCTGCCATCCTGGTCATCCGAAATAAAAGTGAGAATATTCCGCCATGGCCCATAAGGCGATTGTACTTCATCGCCGATGCAAGATGCTCCGCCATCCTGAACGGTGTTGGAAGCAATGTATGCTTTGATCTTTTCAACATAATCAGTAGCTTCCTGTAAATTCGATGAAGGAATTCTGCCCACACCAACATCAGGAAAATTGAGATAACTGCCGTCATCATCATCACTTAGCATCACAAAATAATCATCGCTTACATAAGAAATGGCTGGACTAAGGGATTCATCCGATTCAAAAATCATAACATTCGAGCCGGTAAATGCCCGCAATCCTTTATTGTTATTATATTCTCCGTCTCCAAACATTAGAAGGTTTTCCGGCAATCTGGATTGATCACCATTTGCCCGATCATACAACATTTTCATAAACATACGGATTGCTGTAACATCCGGATTTCCGCTGGAAAACTCATTGAATATTTCATAAACGGTGGTTACAACAACAGACATTCCTTCTGCGGCATGAATTTCAGCTACCTGATTCGCTGCATCTTTGAAATTGGGAGCGGTGATAATAACAAGATCAAGATCCTGAAGGGCATGGAGATTTTGATTGGTTACTCTTCCAAGTGGAGTCGGTGTTTGAAATCCAGAATTTGAAAAAGCAATATATTCACGGACAACATCCGTTGGCAATTTCCATTCACCAACACTGCCGCTAGTGGAAATGAGAATTCTCGAGGGAGCAGAAATGTCAGTGATGTCCCAAACTTTCGTTTGACTGTTGATGGATGAAAGTTGAAATTTTCCGATCATACCCGGACCAACGTTTGTCGTGTCCCGAAATTTCATTTGACTTCCGGTCAAGGTTAATGCTCTAGTCGCATTTAATCTCATATAATCAATATAGCCCCGCACTTCTGCTGTGTTGCTGTATTTGTTGAATGTCAAATTCACAGGTACTGAAGAACCTGATGGATTGAAACTTGTTTTGAGTATCGACGCACCGGCAAGTGACGCCAGAGCACCCTCGTAGGAAAGCACCGGATTTGATTCCAACACATTTCCACCAACTGAAACTGTAAAGTTGCTGCTACCCCCGACGGACCGCACTGCCAGTCTGGTCTCAAACAACGCCGGAAATTCATTGATCATATTTGGCATCAACAGGGAGTATGTTGCGGTGGAATTCAGATAAAACTCATCTCCGAAATATTCTCTACCCGATTTAGCAAGGTTATAGACATCATTTTCAGTGTATGTAAAATCCGGAAAGCTTGTAATGGTATGTGTTTCCTGTTGATCAACCGAGACGATATTTTGAATCCTCATCGGTTCAAGGTCGTCGGTTCGTAGAAAATAGTAAGCAGAATCTGAATAGTAATTTTTATTATGAGCCCATCTGGTTCTTCCAATAGCAGCATCGAATTGTAATTTCCAGCTATCTGGTCCTTTAGCGTAAAACAAAATGTAATCTGCATCATTGAATGTGCCGTCACCATCGCCTTCTATGTAGATGGCGCATTTGTTAAGATCATCCGGCCGGTTGACTTCATTTGATTCGGGAAGGAGTTCTCCGCCATTCCCATAAATATTAATAGCTGAAACATCCAAACTACTTATTTCAATACCTAGCTGATTAAGTAAATTTTTATCAATTTTATAGACCCCGTCACGAGATACACCAAGTTTAAACCAATTACCTTCTTTTAGCACCGACTGCTCTGCGAAAGTGAGCGACCTCAAATTCGGCTTCGGCGCCGTTTCGAGCTCGAGTGTCAGATCAAAAGAAGTAAGTCGGTCGAATCCTGAAAGAGCGTTTCGACGGATCGGTAAAACAATGACGATCAGATATGGTTTTCCTGCTCCGTCAGTAATGCGTGATTTTACAAGCCAATCAACTTCCGGAATCATGCTATCTTCATTACGAAAGAGGGAATTGTTGATTGAAACGAATTCGAGATTTTCAAATTCAGTGCTAATAACACTCGAAAATTCTTTCAACTCTTGCCTGTGGACAACCAGTGGGAGTTCACCAAAGGCCTGATCTCTATAGGCATCAACGAAATCCGGAGACATTCCGGAGGCCGGAATACCAGTTGAAAGATCGGACCACTGTAACTTTTTTGATATCCTTACAGTTTCAGTAGCTTTGCATGAGAAGGAATAAAGAGCAACGAAAGTGCAGATTATCAATGGTTTTAGTTGGGTGTACATCACAATATTTTGGTGTTGAAGCAACGGCATAAACTTCTTGCTAGTCTGATTATTGCAACCAGCTTGAATTATTCTGGCGCAAAGTTGTTGTACTATTGCTAATTCTTTCATTACCCTATAAAAGAAAATCGTTTCAGATGAGAAAAAGCTTATACTGTCTAATTGCTATTCTTACCCTGCTCTCTTTCGCACCTGACTTAAAAGCTCAGGATCCTGAATTCACCCAATTCTACGCGAATCCACTTTACCTCAATCCGGCATTTGCCGGAACGGCAAGATGTCCGCGCCTTGTGATGAATTACAGAAATCAATGGCCTTCACTGTCGGGCACTTTTGTGACCACAAGCGCCAGCTACGATCAGCACGTACCTACCATTCAAGGTGGTCTGGGGCTTATTGTTTTGAATGACCGGGCTGCGCAGGGAACATTGAATACGACCACTTTTAGTGGGATTTATTCTTATCAGCAGGCGATAACCAGAAAGTTTTCGATCAAGGCTGGTCTTCAGGCGACTTACCTTCAAAAGTCGCTCGACTGGAGCAAACTGACATTCGGCGACATGATTGATCCTCGCAGAGGGTTTATTTATAACACCAGCGACGTTCAACGCGGAGGAAGTGTGAAAGCTGTGGATTTTTCAGCTGGATTGCTTGCCTTCACCGATAAAATCTACGGTGGTTTGGCTGTCCATCACCTCAATGAGCCGAATGAGTCATTAATCGTTGGTACCAGCCGATTGCCGATGAAGTACACGGCACATATTGGTGCGGTCATTCCGATTGAAAAGAAAAGTCGCGATGCAGATGCAAAATTGTCTCCCAACATTTTATATCGCCGTCAAGGTGAATTCCAACAACTTAATATGGGTCTTTACGTAAGTAAGGGACCTCTTGTAGCTGGTGTTTGGTTCAGAGGACTATTGTTTGGTGAAAAATATCGCGACTCGTTTATCGCGACAATTGGAATCCAGACAGATGTTGTCCGTTTTGGTTACAGTTATGATGTGACCATTTCTGAGCTCACGCCATCAACGGGTGGTTCACATGAGGTTTCATTGGGAATTAACTTTGAGTGTCGCCAGAAAAAAAAGAAGTTCCGCACAATAGCGTGCCCTTCTTTCTAGTTTAGCATCATATTTTTAGGACGTCATAAATCAAATTAGGGAAATCATGAATTATGTTTCAAAAATTCTTTACGGTGTAGTCGCATTTGCGGCTATGACTGTTTTTACATCCTGCGACAAGGAGCGTTCAGGAGCCACCGGCTGGTCTTACAATGAAGAAGAGAATGGTGGATTCGAACGTCAGGACTACATTGAACAGGAAACCGGTCCAGGTTTGGTTCTCGTTGAAGGCGGAACATTTACTATGGGCCGAGTCGAGGATGATGTGAATTTCACATGGGACAACATCCCAAGAAGGGTTACAGTATCCTCTTTCTACATGGATGAAACAGAAGTGACCAACCAATTCTGGTTAGATTATCTTCACTGGTTAAAGTTGGTCTATGGTGATACCTATCCGGAAATTGTCAATCGTGCTCTTCCTGATACCAATATCTGGAGAGAAGTAACAGAATACAATGAGCCACAGGTTGATTATTACTTGAGACATCCGGCGTATCGCGATTATCCGGTTGTGGGTGTTAACTGGCTTCAGGCAAGCGACTATTGCGTGTGGAGAACAGACCGTGTAAATGAAATCATTTTGATTCGTGAGGGATTGATGTCTCACAATCCTACCGGTCAGGCAGATGAGGAACACTTTACCACTGACACGTACCTCGCAGGACAGTATCAGGGTGATGCTGCTTCAGGTGGTTTGAAAGACTATAATCCGAAAGGAACAGGAACCAGAACGGTGAACATGGCAGATGGAATTCTCCTTCCGCGCTACCGCCTGCCTACAGAAGCAGAGTGGGAATATGCTGCTTTAGGACTCATTGGTAATTCCTTTCAGGAATTGATCACAGACAGAAGAACGTATCCATGGAATGGACACTACGTGCGTAATGATGACAATGGTGGAAGATTCTTCGGAACGATCCGTGCAAACTTTGTTCGTGGTTCAGGTGACTATATGGGTGTTGCCGGTTATCTGAATGATAACGCCGATATCACGGCACCGGTTTATGCATATCCGCCAAATGACTATGGCTTGTATAATATGTCGGGCAATGTGTCCGAGTGGGTAATGGACGTTTACAGACCATTATCGCCAGAAGATAAAAGCGATTTCAGACCTTTCAGAGGAAACGTTTATAAGACACGTGTCCTTAACAGTGATGGAACCTTTGCGGATAAACACGACAAGAATGTGTATGACATTGAAGGGGTTATTTACTTCTTCCAGAAATATCAGGAGCAGGCAGGCACCCGTTTAACAGCAACTGCACTTACCTTGCTTGAACAGGCTAATCA
>JANOVT010000234.1:0-5127 GCA_031417525.1 Flavobacteriales bacterium
TGGTTCGCTCAAAATGGATGCATTCAAAAAAGAATTCCCTGATCGCTTCTATCAGGTCGGAATTGCAGAGGCAAATATGATGGGTCTCGCAGCAGGAATGACCATCGGAGGATATATTCCTTTCACCGGCACATTCGCCAATTTTTCTACCGGAAGAGTTTATGATCAGATCAGACAGAGCATTGCTTACAGCGATAAAAATGTAAAGATCTGTGCTTCACATGCCGGACTTACACTCGGCGAAGACGGCGCAACACACCAGATTCTCGAAGACCTGGGAATGATGAGCATGCTTCCAAATATGACGGTCATTAATCCTTGTGACTATAACCAGACGAAAGCGGCGACATTAGCCATTGCCGATCATCACGGACCTGTTTATCTCCGCTTCGGTCGCCCGAAAGTGGCCATTTTCACTGAAGCGGATCAGAAATTTGAAATTGGAAAAGCCTGGCATATCCATAGCGGATCAGATGTCACCATCATCGCAACAGGCCATCTGGTGTGGAAAGCAGTAGAAGCGGCAAAAACGCTTGAAGCTGAAGGCATCACCGTCGACCTGATCAATATGCATACGATCAAACCACTAGACGTTGAAGCCATAGTTCGTTCGGCTGCTAAAACAGGTGCTGTTGTGACGGCAGAAGAGCATCAGATAAATGGTGGCTTAGGTAGTCTGGTAGCTCAGGCACTTGGCAAACACATTCCAACGCCGATTGAATTTGTGGGTGTGAATGACTCATTTGGCGAAAGCGGAACACCGGAACAGCTCATGAAAAAGTACGGTCTCGAGGTAGTGAATATCATTGATGCTGCGAAAAAAGTAGTCGCGAGAAAGGTGATGATTCATGGTTAATAACGTCCAAGTGCTGTCTCAATTAGTGCTTTGGTGCTTACAGGCTAGGCTTTGGTTTTCGTAATCAGAGAAGGCTTTCGATGGCTCAACAATGCTCAAATCACGAAGTGAAAATTTTGTGACCTTTGTGTGAAATTCCTTTGAGCATCTTTGTGGTTTCAAGCCTCTGTAGCTTTACCTGTTAATCCGAATTGTTCATTCTCATCTCATTTTAAAATGAAGATGTGTTCGACTGACTTGAGTCTTTCGGTATTAGCACAATCAAACCTGAACTGTAACGCACAAACCATGTCGAACGAGCGCTTTTTCTATTAACTTCGCCGCAAACCCCCAAACTCTAGTGAAATCCAAAATCAATATCGCCATTGACGGTTACTCTTCCTGTGGGAAAAGTACCATTGCAAAAGCCATTGCCAAGGAGCTCAACTATGTGTACATCGACAGTGGGGCCATGTACCGGGCGATTACGCTGTACGCACTACAGCATAGTTACATTCATCCAAATGGTGATCTTGATACAGATGGACTTGTTCATGCACTAGATATGGTGATGATCAATTTCAAATACAATACAGATGTTCAGCAGTATGAGACTTTTCTGAATGGCCAGAATGTAGAGCGTGAAATCCGCTCGCTTCAGGTAAGCAATTATGTGTCGCCTGTTTCCAATGTGAAAGAGGTGCGCGGCAAATTGGTGAGATTGCAGAAACGCATTGCTGAAGCTAAAGGTGTTGTGATGGATGGAAGGGATATCGGCACAGTTGTGTTGCCGGATGCAGAATTGAAAATATTCATGACCGCCGACAATAAAATCAGAGCGCAGCGTCGTTTTGAAGAATTAAAAAGTATGGGCGTGGAGACTTCGTTGGAAGATGTATTACGCAATTTGAATTCGCGTGATGAATACGATAGCACTCGCAGCAATGATCCACTTCGACGAGCAGAAGATGCATTAGTAATTGATAACACCCACCTCACCATCGAAGAACAGTTCCAGTTTGTGATGAACAATGTCATGAAACGTCTTGGAACTGTTGAAGGAGTAGTCTGAAATTATTAATCCAATAAGAGAGTAACATGTCTCGCGTTCGCAAATTTTTTCTCGGACACGGCATTGTGAAACACAAACCTGCAAATGCCATCCGTGGTCAGGTTTTTATCGTCCTTCGCATCTGGCGCAACTACAGTCATCATGATTTTGGTTTAGAACGTTTCATCCGATTGTTTCTGGCGTGCGCGCAATTTCTATCACTCGGATTGTACCTCAAACACCTTCTCGGTTCAGCGAACAGCACCACCCGAAAGATTGCTATCGAGTTTTATGTTTTCTTCAAGATGGCATGTCCACTTTTATTTCTTGCTGCCGGCTGGACGAAATACGATTGGACCATCATCCTCATCGTTTATTTTCTGATAGAAACTGTTATTTATGTCACTTCATTGATCTTCATCTCGGATGTTGTGCGCGACAACGTTCAACCCAGAAGATCACTTGCTTTGCTCTTCATCAATTTTTTCGAATTGGTTTTTGACTTCGCCTTCATCTACGCATTTTATGATTTGCGTGTAAAAGATTTTTTCACCCGAGATCTGCTTGGAGGTATTGACGCCATCTATTTCAGTTTCGTAACTGCCGCAACCGTTGGATATGGAGACATAGCACCTAAATCAAGTGTAGCAGAGAAACTGGCTATCGCTCAATTGACGGTCACTTTCATTTTCGTAGGTCTTTTCTTAAATTACTTCGCGAATCTTTTGAATCGTGTAAACAAAGTGGATACGACTTCCGCTTTTAAGAAGATGAGACACACTCCCAAAAAGTAAGAATACAATTTGGAGTATTCAGCTTTGCGTCCAATTTCCACTCAACTCTTTAATTTTGAATCTTGTGACGGCTCAGTCAAAAATCAAATACATTGTCACAAATTTGTGACGGCTTGTTCAGAAAATGAATTATCCGTCACAAATTTGTGACGGCTTGTTCAGAAAATGAATTACCCGTCACAAATTTGTGACGGATCATTCAGAAATTGAAAACACTGTCACAAAAATTTCAGTTCATACTTCCCATTGTATTTTTTACCAATCGACGATACTAAAGAAGCACGCAATCTTTGTGACCTTTGAGTGGCATTTCTTTGAGTCCTTGCGTGCCACTCGTGGTGGTTTCACGAACTTACGTGCAAAGATTTAATTCAATCAATAGAATAATAAAACACGACACTTCCCAAAAATCATTTTCCCGCTACTTTCGCTTTTTCCTTCTCCAACTTTCTAAAATGTCTTCTCATCAGAAAATTATCCTTGAACGTATCCACATTTTCATTCAATCCGGCAGAACCTTCTTTCAAATTCAACATAGTAGAATTGAGATCATGCACAAAAAGTGGTATCCATTATCAACGCTCACACCGAACCTTCACCGTTTTTAATCTGAACTGAAATAGACATTTCATCTGTTTCAATTTGCTGAAGTGAATTCATCAACACCAAATATTCATGGCAACTAACCTATTCTACCATACATCTCTGCAGCGATCTTTTGTAAAGTTTCCCTGTTATCTGGATGTGCGATATTGATTAAGGCTTTTGCGCGTTGTGCAATGTTTTTACCATACAAATCTGCAATGCCAAATTCAGTAACTACATAATGGACATGCGCTCTGGTTGTAACAACTCCCGCGCCCGGCTTGAGCACCGGCACTATTTTGGAAATCCCTTTTGCCGTGACAGATCGCATGGCGATGATTGGTTTTCCACCTTCACTTAACGATGCTCCACGCATAAAATCCATCTGTCCTCCTACTCCACTAATGATATGACTACCGATGGAATCCGCACATATCTGACCACTCAGATCAATTTCTACTGCGCTGTTGATCGCAATCACTTTCGGGTTGCTTCGAATGATGGAAGTGTCATTGACGTAAGTGATATCAAGCATCGCCACCATGGGATTATCATCCATAAAATCATATAGCTTTCGTGAACCCATCGCAAACCCTGAAACAATTTTCCCTGGATGCCTTTTCTTCAAACTTCCATTGATGACACCTTTCTCGACAAGCGGCAGAATGCCATCTGAAAACATTTCTGTATGAATACCTAAATTTTTATGTGTCGACAAACATTGGAGCACTGCATTTGGTATTGTGCCAATCCCCATCTGCAAAGTGGATCCATCTTCTATCAACGACGCTACCAATTCTCCAATGCGCACATCAATTTCATCTGGAGTGTGCGGAATCAATTCGAAAATTTCCGCATTTGTCTCCACCATTTTTTCGAATCTGCTGTAGTGAATCTGACCATCGCCATGAGTTCTTGGCATCCGTGGATTCACCAATGCTACAATTTTCCGAGCGACATCAGTGGCAGATTTGGTAATATCTACTGATACACCCATAGAACAATATCCGTGTTTGTCGGGTGGTGAAACCTGAATCAAAGCGGTATCGATTGGCAAAACTCCTTTTCTAAAGAGTGCCGGAATTTCACTTAAAAAAACAGGAATGTATTGCACATTGACATGATCAGTGAATGCACGAAGATTATCGCCAATAAAAAAGCTATTGACAAGAAAAGTATCTGCGTACTCCGGCAATGCGTATCTGGCTTGTCCTTCCGTGTGCATTTGCACAATCTCAATATTTTTTAATTGTCCGTTTCTGTCGGAAAGCGCTTCCACCAGCGCCGTTGGCGTTGCTGCTCCACCCTGAATAAAAACTCGTTCTCCGGATAAAATTTGACTTACAGCGTCTTTCGCAGATGTATATGCACTACCTTCACTCATGGATGTAAAGTACGTCCATTCATAAGTGTTTTCGGAAATCACAGCAATCAGTGAGCGATGTGATGAATGTCATTGTGTGTGGCAAGAAACCTTATGAAACTTCAAGTTCACAGGCTATTGTTGTTAATCCTCTGCAATCAGGGCACTAAAGTTGAATCCTATTGGTTCTATTTGCGTAAACGGAAAACTATCGACAGATGAAATTGATCAGGAACATATTCGCTTTTACTTCATTGATGATGCTCGTTTCTCAGAGCGCTTCAGCACAAAAACCGTGTTTCCTGGTGTCTTCAACTCCATGGGCCGATTCATTGATCGAAACCATGTCTCTTCACGAGCAGATCGGCCAGTTGTTTATGATGGCAACATGGAGCGATCCAAATCACCGCGATTACAATCCCAAAGAAGTTCAGACACAAATCGATCAATACGGCATAGGTGGTCTCATCTTTATGCAGGGAAGTCCTGGTCGACAGGC
>JANOVT010000235.1:0-9331 GCA_031417525.1 Flavobacteriales bacterium
GCCATTGATGGAGCAAGAGAGTATTAGTTGTAAATCCTTTAATTAAGGCAGGAAGGAAAAGGCCGGCAACAACGGATAGAGCAGTAATCAACAAAATACGCCATTCCTTTTTCCACATGAAATAGGGTAGAAGGATGAGGAAATGCGGTTTGAAAAGCAATAACAAACCAACTAATATTCCTGCTGTGAAGGATCTTTTTTCAATTGCTTTTTTATAAATGAAAAAAGCTCCGATCAACAAAAACAAATTCACATTTCCCAGATGAAGTTCGCGCTCCAGATGATCCGCCATGAAGAGGGATATGAAGAACAACGTGGCACCCCATTTTTTGATGACAATAGGACGTTTTGAATTTTCAAATGAAATAAAATAAACCAATCGCAACGAAAACCAGATGATACAAAATGAAATGATGAGGTAATAAATCACAGAAGCAATTCCGTAGGGAAGAATCGCCAGCGGAATAAATGGAATCGTGGCGAATGGAGAGTACTTATAGAAGCCACTGCTGACCCCGAATGATTTCCCATAAAGTTGTGTGTCGTACAAAAAGGCATTTGCAGCATCGTAGTATACGTGGAAATCTGCCATCTGTGCTCGTCCATTGATGGATTCCAGAATGTAGTATGCAACACATAAAAGAAAGGCAATCAACGCAAAATAGCGCACTGACCTCGTATTCAAGAGCCAATGCTTGAATCCGTTTATCATTGCGATGTCGGATAGTTGAGACATCTTAATTTCTTAGTTTGAAAGCTGGTGCTAAACCTTCTTTTCTGAAGAAGCACACGAAAAACAAATGAGTCAAATGAATGATATGCATAATTGAAATTAGAAGAATGCAATAATAAGACTACCACCATAGATCGAATCAGCGATTCATCGAATAGGCTTTTAATCCGAATGGATCCACTTGTCGAAGCTCCACCGGAAAGGTTCCGTCTTCGATCAGCATAACGATGTTTTCAATCCAGACGTCTTCGCCTTCCGCTTCGTATTCGTCCTTGAGATTATGACCGAATACCCTGGCTACACTTTGCCACATGAAGGCGGAGAATTTTCCTTTCAGTTCTTGAACCAGGCGATAACTATTTTCACCTGTCTCGCGGTCGATGAGTTTGATCAGAATTACTCCTTCAGAAACCGTCATGTTGCGGAGGTCATTTTCGAATTGCTTCTTCATTTCATCCTCCGCCTGATTCAGTAGTTTTTCCTGGTCTTTGGGATCGGTAACCTGCAGGCACAAAGCTTCATACATATTCATCACTTCTGAGGCGGCATGTGCATACGGATACACTTTGATGACTTTTTTCTGGAGTTTATCGTACTGATTTTTTTTATGCCTGTTTTTGCTGTTCGCTGAAATTTCAATCACCGAATGCGTGGCTTTTACGAGCGTATCGCCGTTGGAAACATACCATACGGAATTGTAGAACTCTGTTGTGAGGGTGTCAAGAATGATATAGTTCACGCCGGTTTCACTCTGTGAGAAAACACTACAGGAGATAAAAAGAGACAGAAATAGAGTTAGATTTTTTTTCACTGTAAAACCCCTTTGCCAAATATCGTGCACATCATGAATATGGAACGAAAAATTTTGGCTTTTGTTACTTGTGTGGGAAAAGTTCCAGGTTTCTGGTTTCTCGTTGGGCGGAGTGAGGTTGCCGTAAAGCTTTTCCTTTTTCATTCGGAGGTTTCACTCCATGCTTCTGTTTCTGGTTCCTTGTTTCTGGTTAAGCGAAGTAAATATGTTGAATAAGCTACTGCATTTGGATTCTGACTTAAGAAAAACATATTTGAAAAGGTCCACTTCCAAATTCATTTTGTGAACGAGAAACAAGGAACTGGAAACCTTCGAATGAAAAAGCAGAAGTTTATTTTACTCATTCACTCCGCCCAACGAGAAACCAGGAACTTGGAACATAAAACCTTGCACTTAATCCTGAAACATCCTCGACTTCCAATTGCTTTTGCCGCCGTGGTTTTGCACCAAAATTTCTGCCTTTTTCGCACTTTGAGCATAGGAGGCCACGGCAGCCAGAGCTGCGATATCCAATTCCGTCGCATCTTCCGTGATTAAGAGTTCCGGTTTAAAATATTTCCCAACGAAGTGAGTGTCGAATTTCCCGCTGCGAAATGCTTCATGTTGAATAGCCCAACTACAAAAGCCGAGAGTGGTCTGACAGCCCGTGATCTGATAATCATCGATGGCGCGCACCATGCGTTCAATGGCTTCCTCACGGTCTTTTCCATGCGTGATCAACTTCGCAATCATCGGATCGTAATAAATCGGAATGTCCATGCCTTCTTCAAAACCATCATCCACACGGACACCGGGACCGGAAGGTTTGCGGTAAGTCACCAAGCGACCGATATCCGGCAAAAAGTTATTGGCCGGATCCTCGGCATACACGCGCACTTCTAATGCGTGGCCATTGATTTTTAGGTCAGACTGACCAAAACTCAATTTTTCACCTCTGGCTACTTTGATTTGTTCTTTCACCAGATCAATACCGGTGATCATTTCCGAAACAGGGTGTTCCACCTGCAGTCGGGTATTCATTTCGAGGAAATAATAGTTGAGATTTTCATCTACCAGGAATTCAACTGTTCCGGCGCCGGAATAATTGCAGGCCCGAGCGACATCACAGGCGCTTTTTCCCATGGCGGCACGAAGTTCTTCGGACAACACAGCAGATGGCGCTTCTTCGATCACTTTCTGGTGACGTCGCTGAATGCTGCATTCACGTTCAAATAAGTAGACCACATTTCCATGATTATCAGCAAGCACTTGAATCTCCACGTGACGTGGACCGGCCACATATCGCTCGATAAAGACGGATCCATCACCGAAAGCACTAATCGCTTCACTGATGGCACGTTTCATCTGTTCTTCGAGGTCTTCCATTTTCTCTACGATGCGCATCCCTTTGCCGCCGCCGCCAGCACTGGCTTTGATCAACACCGGAAGACCCACTTCCAGCGCGGTGCGTTTCGCTTCCTCCAGATCGCTTACGGCACCTTCTGTTCCGGGAACCATCGGGATCTGGTATTTTTTTGCGGCACGTTTTGCCGAGAGTTTATCACCCATCATCTCCATGGCTTCCGGACTTGGACCGATCAGCACAATGCCTGCTTCGCGCACCAAGCGGGCGAAATTTGCATTTTCAGATAAAAAACCATAGCCGGGATGAATGCCATCCACACCCAATTCCTTGCAGACTTCGATGATTTTTTCACCTTTGAGATAACTCTGGTTGGAAGGTGGCGGACCGATACAAACTGCTTCATCGGCATATCTGACGAATGGAGCAGTCCTGTCAGCTTCACTATAAACAGCCACTGTTGCGATGCCCATTTCTTTTGCAGAGCGCATCACTCTCAACGCTATTTCACCTCGGTTGGCAATAAGTATCTTTTTCATATATCTGATTGGTGGATTTTCACCGGTGGGCAAATAACGAAACTTTCAGTTGATGAATCAATGTAAAAGACGCTTCTTTGCAACCGATTTATGAATGAGGGAGAAAAGAAGAATTTTGTGACCTGGGTAAAACGATTCGGCATTGCCGGATTTATTTTTTTCCTGGTAAAAGGCCTGATATGGCTGGCGGTCTTCTTTTTTGCCGGATCGAAAATTTTTGAATCTTGTAATTAAAAATATACTCCACTATGAAAAAACTTGCATTTGTATTGATCGTTGCCCTCGCAGCTTGCGGCGATTCAAAGCCAAAAGAAACAGTTGCACCGGCAGCTACTCCGGAAGCGGCTCCAGTTGTGGTTGAAAAAGAAGTTCAGAGTTATTTTATTGGAAGCGGCAATGAACCCGGATGGAATATCACGATGGATGCTTCCGTGAAGGGCACTTTTCCGGTGGTGATCGTTTATGATTATGGAAAAGAAACGCTGCACGGAGAATTGGTGAAAGAAGGACTCGTCACCAATGGCAAAAACAACGTGGCCAGTGGTGAAGCAAAATTCAGCGGGACATTAAAAGGAAGTTCTTCCGAAGAAACCGTATTGGTGAGCCTTATTTCAGAAGAATGCACCGATGATGCCGGCAAAAAACACTCGCATCGCTGCGCGGTGACTGTTGCTGGCAAAAAAATGACAGGTTGCGGTGACTATGTGGAGTGAGTAGCTTATGAATTTGAAGAGGAAGCCCCACAACTCTCACTCTCACACTCACACTCGAACTCATTCTCTACAGATTACACTCAGGCATATAACGCATAAGTAGCCATTTCATTCAGAATTTTTTCCAAAGCACTAGTGGTCATAATTTCTTAGGTTATAAAAAAATAATTATGACCTAATAAATTATGACCTCTCTCTCATTTCAAAATAAATCCTGAGAAATCTAATTTTTTTCTTTTTCTTCAAAACGGAGGACAAGTTCGAGGCTCATTGTCTTAAGTAGGATTTTTAGGATTGGAGGATTATTGGATTGTGTGATTAGTGGATTAAGCATTGTTATTGTCATGAACTACTCGAAATACCATAGCTCATGAATCCTATCATCCTTCAATCCTAAAAATCCTAATAAAGACAACCTCAGCGTAAATTCGCGCAATAATTTTCCCCTATGCCCAAAGGTATTTTTAATGTCCCTCATCCGATCAACGAGCCGGTTCGTGGTTATGCACCCGGCAGTAAAGACAGTCAGAATCTTCTGGCGACCTATCAAGCGATGTATGCTCAGGCGCCGATTGACGTGCCGATGTACATCGGTTCTGATCTAGTTCGCACAATGAACAAGAAGCCCATGTCGCCGCCACAGGATTATAAAAAGGTACTTGGACATTACAATTACGGGACAAAGGATCATGTTACCTCTGCCATCAACGCAGCACTTGCCGCCAAACAAAAATGGGCAGCATTGGCATGGGAACAACGTGCTGCGATCTTTTTGAGAGCAGCAGATTTGTTGGCTGGTCCATATCGGATGCGTATGAATGCCGCAACGATGCTGGCTCAAAGTAAAAATGCCTTTCAGGCGGAAATTGATGCAGCGTGCGAGTTCATCGACTTTTTGCGTTTCAACGTCACTTATATGCAGCAGATCTACCGCGATCAGCCGGGATCACAGCCTGGAATATGGAATCGGCTGGAATATCGTCCGCTGGAAGGTTTTGTATTTGCAATCACTCCTTTCAATTTCACGGCTATCGCCGGAAATCTGCCGGCAAGCGCTGCTCTGATGGGAAATGTTGTGGTTTGGAAACCGGCAGAAAGTCAGATTTACAGTGCGCATGTCATCATGGAACTTTTCCGCGAAGCGGGATTACCGGATGGTGTGATCAATATGATTACGGTGGATGGAAAAGATGCAGGTGATGTGGTCTTCAGTCATCCGGATTTTGCCGGTTTGCACTTCACTGGTTCTACAGCTGTCTTCAAACATCTCTGGAAAGAAATCGGAACGAACATCGGAATTTATAAAACCTATCCACGTATTGTTGGTGAAACAGGAGGAAAGGATTTTATTGTAGCTCATCCAAGTGCGAACTTCGAAGAAGTTGCTACAGCAATCAGTCGTGGAGCTTTTGAATTCCAGGGGCAGAAGTGCAGCGCCGCAAGCAGGGGATATGTTCCGAAATCGCTGTGGCCACAGGTGAAGGAGAAACTGATCGCCGATGTGAAATCATTCAAAATGGGAAGTCCGGAAGATTTTTCGAACTTCATCAACGCAGTAATTGATCGCAGAGCATTCGATAAAATCAAATCTTATATTGACTTTATCAAAACACAAAGCGATGCGGAAATTATCGTTGGTGGCAAATGCAATGACAGCGTTGGTTATTTTATTGAACCAACGGTTGTGGTGACAACCAATCCGAAATTCCGCACGATGTGCGAAGAAATTTTCGGACCGGTGATGACACTCTTCGTTTATGAGGATGACAACTGGGCGGATATGCTTTATCTGGTGAATGAGACCAGTGAATATGCGCTCACCGGCGCGATCTTGTCACATGATCGATACGCCATTGAACAGGCAACACGCATTCTCGAAAATGCATCGGGCAATCTATACATCAACGATAAACCAACCGGCGCGGTCGTAGGTCAGCAGCCTTTTGGCGGCGCACGTGCGAGCGGCACGAACGACAAAGCAGGAAGTTATTTGAATTTGTTGCGTTGGGTTTCACCGCGCACGATTAAAGAGACGTTTGTTCCGGCGAAGGATTATCGGTATCCGTTTTTGGGGTAGAGGCAAGAGAACTGGAGTCGAACTTTTTTATTGATTCAATTATGCGTTAGGCTAAGATTCATGACCCTCAATAATCCACATAATGTAGAAAAGTTATTAAGTCATAGAGAAAAAACAATTTAAGGCTATAGTTAGTGAATTTTAAAGGATAATACAGTTCTATTAACGATGGTAATTTCCTATTAAATGTGAGTATTCACATTCCGGACATTCAAAAAATACCTTATCCTTTATCTTCTTTCCCTTTCTAAAAACCGCTTTTCTAAAAAGTTTACCACTTGTATCATAAAATTTCCAAACTCCAACTTGACTGGTTAGGTAGTCTCCCAGGCTATCACTCCAAAACAACGCATTTTGAAATTTTATTTTGGGCGTTCCATTCTCATTCCATTCGTAGCACTTACCAAAACCAATATGCACATTATACATGGAATATTGATACTTCAACTTTAATTGACCGTTACAATAGTATTCCACGTAATTAGTATCCGGAACCCATTCTTTGTGGAAATAATGTTCTTGAATTTTGGTCGAAATTATTTTCTGGCCGTTTTCACAATACCACTCTTGAGAGACCGTACCAAATTTTGAAGACTCCAATTCAATCAGTTCCGGTTGTCCATTATTAAAAAAATACACCTTCTTCTTATCGTAATCTTCATGTCCAGCGACAGATAAATGAATTGCATTAATTCTTCCTTCTTGATCAAAACTTGACCAACTCATTTCTTTACCACTATTCCAAATACCACACGATTGAAGAGTGCCATGTGGATAATACTTATAACTCATTCCGTTTCTGACGTCGCCTAAAAAACCTAAGACTGCGAATTTGAATTCAGTTGCGGAATAAATTGCTCCATTGTCATAGAGCATTACTTGAATAAACGTGCTGTCATTTGTTTTGGTTTTGTAGGATCTCACGATATGATGCTCGTTTATTTTTGGTAAGTCCTGAACATAAGCCCAGAGAGTATCCCTTTCCTGAGAAATCCCTAGAACAGTCGACATAGACATGAGCGCAAGTAAAATTGTCTTCGTTATCATTCCAATACTTATTCCACCACCAGCCGCATCGTTTCCTCAACGATCCCATTTTTCGAAAGAACAATAAAATAAACACCCGACTGCAGCTGGCTGCAATCGATATCCGATTGTTTCGCGGTGAGTTGTGAAGTTTGAATCGTTCTTCCGGTGAGGTCTTTCAGGGTCATAGACAATCCCTGGACATTCTTACTTACCAGCAATCGCGTAAGATCTTTTGCAGGATTCGGCGAGAGTGCGAATGAGGTTTCCTGAATTTCTTCTACGTCATCAGGAATAACGGCGATACTGCTTAACATGTAGCAGCCATTTCCGAAGAAAACCACAACAGTATATTCACCGGGGAGATCGGGAAACAACGTGCTTTCAGTTTCGTTCTCAAGCAACACTCCATTGAGATACCAGGCGTATGAGAGACCACTCACTGAAGGTGTGAGCATCACATCGCCGATAAGCAATTCAATATTTTCTGGCATATCAGTGATAGTTACATCAATGGAATCGGAATATGATCCACAGACATTCATGACCGTTGCGATATAGGTGCCCGATTCGTAAACTGGAATTTCGGCGTTGCTCGATAAGTTTTCACCGTTTAACGTCCAGTACATGTCTCCATTTGGAAAGGAACTGATCATTCCCTCTTCACAAAAGTGGGCGTCATTGCTGCTCATAGCGACAAAGGGCTGGGGATTTACATAGACCTCCAATTCAGACTCGTACGAACATTCATAATAGTCACTCAAGAGTTGGACGTTGTAGAATCCCGTGTCAACATTCACGAGCGTAAGCGTTGCGTCAGTACCCATGTCCATGCCGTCCACTAGCCATAAATAGTTATGCAGGTCAGGTTCGCTGGCGACGATTTCGATTTGGGTTTCCGCGCAGGCTACTGTAGGTTCCGTAATTTCCACTGTGGCAGGACACTGGTAAAAAATCGTCTGTGCTATATTGGTAATCACCGGCTCATTGAAATCAAAGTAGATCGCTACCTGGTTGGTGATGATGTCGGTCACCGCAAGACCTTGCCGGGTGCGGATCCGGAAATGGATATAACCATGACTTTCCTGTTCGTTGGTCGTGCTGTCGATGAGTTGAATATTGTCGAAGAACCATTCTACTTCATTCGCATCGAAGTTCATACTATATGCATGGCTCGCAGCAACCATCTGCAGGGTAGAAATATCGAGCAGCGATGTATTGATCTCATCGGTCACGCGCACGAATTCTGCCGGGAAATTGCCTGTGTTCTGGAAACGGATGATATAGTCGAGCACTCGTGTTTCGCCATCAAGCAAGTCGGCATAATTGATCTCTTTCGGGAAAACTTCTTTGTCGTTTGGGTCAAAGCTTCCCACGATCGTCTGTTTGATTGAATGGTTGTTGTTTTCGAAAAACTCATCAATGATCAATTCATCTACAAAATCAATTGTAGCATGCGGAAAATATTCTGTACCGATTTCGACAGTATTGGCAACAATACCGCTCACATCAAAAGTTTCAGTCTGTAAAGGGTCAAGTGTAAACGTCCAGGTTACCTCTCCACCGATATCCAAGGGATCGTTAAAGAAATATCCTGGCATGGAGAAATTGTCGAATGTGAGTATCACATCTTCTGGCACATTTCCGAGGTTCATTGCATGAACATTATGGTACAGATTGAAACCCGGCCGGGGGTTATTCATAGGGGTGATCAATACGCGAAGGTCATGAACGACCGGCGTTGGACAGATACCAATATCTTGGGTGTATACTGTTGGTGTCGCATCCGTAGTAAGCGTAAGGTAGGTGGTTTCCGTGCCGTCGATCCATCCTGTATTCAGCGTATTGCTGGTATTCAACAAAAGCGGTGCACTGACGAATCCTTCACTGTTGGCCGCTGCAATAGGATAACCATTGTCATTGAAGAGGATCGCATTCGGCATCATGAAGTCCGCATTGTTCATCAATCCATCACAATCGGCATCGTAATAAATCAATCCTTCAAGTGTACTGAGTTCGTTACCGCATCCCAACAAGATTTCCTGTTCTGTGTTACAGCCATTGCCGTTCGGTCCGTAGACTATCATGTC
>JANOVT010000236.1:0-2013 GCA_031417525.1 Flavobacteriales bacterium
CATTAATTCATTTACTGGATTTCGCAACTTCACACAACATCTTACAAAACAGCACGAGCCGTATGATGGGAGACTATCACGTACGGTTCTGTGAGAGGCTTAGGGGTGAAACTCCCCTTTGCCTACTCGGCGGTTTCAAGCCTATGAGAACTAAAACGATCATACGAATTTTCTTTTTGTTAATTCAAATGAAATAAAACATTTGAATTCGCAATCAAATTGTAACGTTGTTTATCTTATCGAAACACAATTATTTCGATATTCGCTTCACAATTAAACCCATTCCAAAATGAAAATCAATAAAATTATTTTATCGAATAAACAGGCTTTATCCGATAAGTATGGAAAAAATCTCAAACTCATTGAGGCTGCAATTAAGAAAATGATTGTCGCGGATAAAAAGAGAGGCATTCAAACGAAACTGATTTATATCGATCAGACGGCAACCATGAAAACCTTTAAAGCGCCGGTGGTGAAATTATCTGACAATGCATCTCAGGTGAAAAAAGCAATTGATTCACTCTTCAAAAAAATCACTCCTGAATATATCATGCTTCTCGGTGCGCCAGACATCATTCCTCATGTTGATTTAATCAATATGATCAAGGGCAATGACGATGATGAAGTACCAAGTGATCTTCCTTACGCATGCGAAGCGCCCTACAGCACGCGCATTGCGGATTTTCTGGCACCAACACGGGTGATTGGTCGATTGCCTGATATTGTTGGGGTAGCCGATCACAAGTACCTTATTGATCTTATACAGCGCGCATCCGTTTGGAAATCCGTTACACCTGCACATTACAAAGATTATTTCGCTCTCAGCGCAAAAGCATGGGAAGGATCCACTTCTGAGTCACTCGATAATATGTTTGGTAATCATGATGCACTCATGTTGGTTCCGAAATCAGCTTCACCTTATGCAGCCAACGCTCTCAACAACAGAGTGCATTTCTACAATTGTCATGGTGGAGATTTAGATGTCGGCTTTTATGGAGAACCCGGAAATTTCCCGGACGCTATCAGAAGCAATGATCTTGATGGAAAAATTTCGGAGGGAACTGTTGTCGCAGCTGAATGTTGTTACGGTGGTCAGCTATTCGACCCGGAGTTCAGTGATGGCATTCTTTGTTTTGGAAACAACTATTTGAAACAAGGTGCACTGGCTGTGATGGCCGCCACAACCGCGGCTTATGGCCCTGCCGATGGTCAGGGACTCGCAGATCTCATCACACAATTTTTCATTCGAAACATTCAAAAAGGAGCATCATCCGGCAGAGCATTTTTGGATGCACAATTGCGATTTATGGATAAAGCCGCACCACGTGTTACACCGGTTGAGTTAAAAACAATGGCCCAGTTTATATTATTAGGTGATCCTTCGGTTCATCTCATCGAAGCAAAAGAAACGACCAGTGTCAAAAGTTTACAAGGCACGTTGTCAGCGCGTGAAGATCGTCGCACCAAATTGAAAGCCTGGGGTGATTCATTGCAACGCGTTTGCAAAAAACCTTTGGCATCAACGAATAAAAAGAACACGAAGGAAATGAATGCTGAACTTTCCAAAAATCATTTCACTAAAGCTACTGCACATCATTATCATTTTAGCAAAGCAGCTAACGTGGCTTCTAAAGGTTTGCCGGAAGAAACGGTGAGCATATTTATTGAGCCTGCAACAAATAAAAACAATTTGGGTGGACGAATGCTTTGTGTTCGTGAGCGTGGCAAACAAGTGATCGATTCAAATGTGTATTTCAGAAAGTAAAATCAAATGAATATATCGGATAATGACTATCCGGAATGTTCCCCACTTCGAGAATTGGGGACCGGCCTTTGAGGAAATTCGTAGAAATCCCGACACTGCAGGGCAATAGACAAATCCATGTTTGACGAACGATTTCAAAAATGTCAACCGACAATCCGTTATTTCAGTTTTTAGTTTGGCATTTTTGAAAAAGTGAGTCCCGTAGGGATTGGATTTGCTTGGCCCGAAAGTGGCGTGGATTTCAAGAA
>JANOVT010000237.1:0-30689 GCA_031417525.1 Flavobacteriales bacterium
GCACCAGTAACCATGTTCTTAACATAGTCAGCGTGACCCGGACAGTCTACGTGAGCGTAGTGTCTGTTAGCAGTTGAATACTCAACGTGTGCTGTGTTGATGGTAATACCACGCTCTTTTTCTTCAGGTGCATTGTCGATAGAAGCGAAGTCTCTTTTTTCAGAAAGACCTTTACTGGCCAATACCATAGTAATAGCAGCAGTCAGAGTGGTCTTTCCGTGGTCAACGTGACCAATTGTTCCAATATTCACGTGTGGTTTGGAACGATCAAAATTCTCTTTAGCCATTGGCGATTGTTTTTGTTTGTTATTATCTAGATAAATTAAAAAAAATACGTCTCAGTTTGAAGTCTGAATGTGGATACCTGATTTATGCTTTAACATTTCAACGAAGAAACAGAGCCGTTGAGGGGAATTGAACCCCTGACCTCTTCCTTACCAAGGAAGTGCTCTACCTCTGAGCTACAACGGCCAATAAAATTGAGAATGATGAATGGAGAATGGAGAATGCTCTATTCACTTCCATTTTCAATTCTCCATTCTTCATTTTCCATTGAGCTTGAGCGGGAGACGAGACTCGAACTCGCGACATTTAGCTTGGAAGGCTAATGCTCTACCAACTGAGCTACTCCCGCTTGTAAAACATTCAAAAATTTAAAGATTTAAAAATTCAACGATTGAATTTTTGATTCTTTGAATCTTTGAATATTGAATCAGTTTGGTGTGGGGAGTGGTGGATTCGAACCACCGAAGTCGTAAGACAACAGATTTACAGTCTGTCCCATTTGGCCACTCTGGTAACTCCCCTGGGTGTTTTTCTTTTAGGCAAGAAAAACAAAAAAAGAGCCGGTGGAGGGATTCGAACCCCCGACCAGCTGATTACAAATCAGCTGCTCTGGCCAGCTGAGCTACACCGGCATTAAAATCAGGTATTTCAAAGAACTTCAGCGAAAAAAATCGCCCCTGTCTTTTTTTAACAGGGGCGCAAATGTAGTTACGTTTTGCATCCGACCAAGCCTGTAGCGAAAATTTTTCAAGAAAAATCAACACTGGCATTGTGAACAAGACGCATGCTTTTGCATTATGCCTACAAAATCAAGCAATTAGTGATGATGTCCGCCTTCTCCATGAACGTGTCCATGAGATAATTCTTCTTGTGAGGCATCACGAACATCTACAACTTCCACATCAAAATGAAGTTCAACACCTGCAAGTGGGTGATTTGCATCAACAGTCACGGTATTTTCTCCAACACCTGTAACAGTTACAATGTATTTGTTCTGGTCATTGCCCGCCTGGAACTGCATGCCGACTTCCGGTTTTTGTCCGCCGAAAGCCTCGAGTGGTACTTCCTGAACATGTTCTTCATTGCGAATACCATAGCCTTTTTCAGGACTGATTTTGATATTCATTTTTTCACCTTTCAGTTTGCCTTCTAATCCTTCTTCCATTCCAGGAATCAGATTGCCGATGCCATGAATGTAATGAAGTGGATCTTTTCCTTCGCTCGAATCGAGCACTGTGCCTTGTGGATCGCGCAATGTGTAATGTATTGCGACTACTTTTTCTTTTGTGATTTGCATGTAGATTGAATTTTGTGTGTTTTACTTTCTGGATTCGATCAGCATGCTCAATTCAATCAACAGTGCCTTACGGAATCGGAAAATGGGTGCAAATTTAGTGGTACGTTGTCAATTGTCAAAGGAGGCAAGAATTGGCGATTTAGTATTTTCTTCTTTATTATAAACGATGGATTGATTAACCCAAATCACGCGATAGAAAACGAAAGACTTTTCATCGAATAAAAAGTGTTTTCTATCGCGCAGATGCCACATGGTGGTCACGATGTGAAGAATCCCGAAAGCAATTCAATTCAAAGTATTGCTATTGCGCAATTCGGGATTAAGAGAATTTTTGATTCATTCATAGAGATATGTGTTTTCTGTCAGTGATAACCATCCGATAGAAAATTCACGATTGATGTTGGCCGTTCAATGTTTAGATAACATTCCTGGTCATTTTGTAATGTGCTGGGTCTAGATCAGATCTTTTGCCGGGGATAGTTATCCAGAATTACTCTAAAACAATTTTTTCGGTATAAAACTGAATGCCTGAGGAAAATTTCACCATGTAAATTCCTCTTGGCTGAGCAGAAATATCAATGACTCCGTTAACTATTCGCTGTGATGTCGCATCATAAACCTTTTCGCCAAGAAGGTTAAAAATCTCAACGTTGTTCAATTGATTTCTAGGTTCATTTATGCGAATAATTCCATTAGATGGATTTGGATAGATGAAAGACTTTGACGGTTCTTTCAATTCGATGTTTTTCGATATCAGCGGTGTACACATTCCTATCACTTCAACCGGCACCATTGTGCTATTCGTATTGCCGATACCCAATTCACCAAAAAAATTAATTCCCCAAGCCCAAAGTGTACCGTCATTTCGCAATGCCATTGAATGGGTGTCACCAGATCCTATAGCTACGATGTTGCTAAGCCCGCTCACCTGAACTGGTGTGGTGCTATCCGTGATAGTTCCATTGCCAAGTTGAGCATATTGATTTCTACCCCATGTCCAGATGCTTCCATCGTTTTTTACTGCAATTCCATGGAAATCTCCTGATGCAATTGTGGTTATTTCAGAAAGTGAAATGACTTGTACAGGAATATTGCTATTCGTGGTTGTGCCATCTCCTAATTCACCATAAAAGTTTCCGCCCCAGGTCCAGACCGTTCCGTCTTCTTTTAATGCAACACTATGATTTGCACCACCAGAAATAGCAATGATGCCTTCCAAAGTTGAAACCTGTACAGGAACATAGCTATCGACGTTTGATGCGTTTCCAAGTTGGCCGACTCCATTGTATCCCCAAGCCCAGACAGTTCCGTCATTGTGCAGTGCAAGTGAGTGATTGGCTCCTCCAGCAATTGCAGTGATTCCCGATAAAGGAATCACTTGTATGGGAACATTGCTTGAGGTGGTGCTACCATTGCCTAACTGACCCGTATAATTATATCCTGAAACCCAGACTGTGCCATCCTCCTTTAATGCCATAAAATGGTGCTCGGCACCTTGTGCAATGGCAATAATGCCGGTAAATGCCGAAATCTGAATGGGTGTTGAGCTATCGGTTATTGTTCCATTGCCAAATTGTCCATATCCATTGTAGCCCCATGCCCAGACTGTACCGTCATTTTTCAATGCGACCGAATGAAGTTCTCCACCAGCGACTGCAATAACATCTGTGAGACCATTCAACTCAAGCGGGGTTGCACTGTAATTTGCTGTTCCATCTCCTAGCTGGCCATAAGAGTTGTATCCCCAGCTTCTCAAAGAATGATCGTTACAGATAGCTAATGAATGAGAACCGCCTCCGGCCAGGCTTTGTGCATAATAATTCTTGCTAAATGCGGTTGCGATGAATAGTACTAAAATTCTATTCAATAAATTAAATTGAAGCATCATAAAGTGTATAGTAATATAAATTCTTGACAACGGTTGAATAGCTTCTGTTTTCGCTTCAGGCAGGCAATTAGTTCATCAATGTATATGAGAACTTTCGCGTTTTGAATTCACAGGCAAAATCACCGAGATGAAGTACAGTTTCAAAAATAATGAAATTAGCCGTGGTACACGCGTGAATTTTCAATCTTTCCGTTTCTTATCACCAATATTTCTGCAACAGCCATGTCTTCACCGCCTTCAACTTTTCTGATGTATTCCATAAAAACTTTCTGTGTGTCTGCTGTAATGGATATCTCAATGTATTGCAGTGAAGGAAGTCTCTGAAATGCATCTTGCCACCATGACATCATTGCTTCTTTTCCACGGATCAATCCATTGGTTTCAGGAAGACGTTGTTTCAATTTGGGGCTGAAATGCTTGGCATCTTCTGCGTACAAAGAAAGCAGGGCTTCAAGATCATGATCATTGAATGCCTTTAGCCAGGCTTTGGCGATCTCTTGTGGAATCATATTTTCAATGGTAGATAAGCACTTGCCAAGAAATCTTCTTTTGAAATTTTACTGAAAGCTTTATGTCATTTTCGTTGATCGGGAATGGTTCCATTCCATATCACTTGTCAAGGGAGCCAAATACTTTTTTGAGAATTTCATTGACCCTTGCCGCCGGATCTTTTCTGATTTTTTTTTCTTCCAAAGAAATGGTATGAAATAATCCATCCAACGCTTTACCAGTAACATAAGCTTTCAGATCAGGATTCACTGCTTTTGCCCCGGTGAGTAATGTGGAGGTGTTGTAAGCATTGGCGAGTGGTTCATAATAGCTGGTGAGTTTTATTTCATCAATTGCTTTTTGAACGATCGGAGAAAATTTTTGTGTGAGCTCTGTTGTTGTTGATTGTTTCAAAAACGTTGTTGCTGCAATGCTATCTCCTTTCAAGATTTTGAATCCATCTTCGATGGACATATTGGCGATGGCATTCAAAAAAACGGGTGCCGCTTCTTTGGCTGCTCGTTCTGCCGCGCGGTTGAGATTGAGTTCAAAGTTTTGAACCTGAGTTGATAGTCCAAGGTTAATAGCGGTGTTTTTTACTTTTTCAGCTTCGGCAGGAAATGGAAGACGGATCGCAGGATTTTTCCAAAAGCCATCGACCACTGATGTGAAGTTGACAGCATTGCTTGTTCCAACTTTTAATGCTTCCTTTAATCCTCTGATGACTTCTTCATTGGAAAGGGCAGGAGACGAAGGTGTGCCGGACAGAATTCCTTCAATGGTTGCGGGATCACAGGATACCATTGGCATGATCAAAAAAATCAGCAAATGCCAAAGCGTTATTGATTTTTTCATTTTGAATTTTGTGATTAATGTCCTCGTGAATGAACCTTCCGATTAGTAAGACACACCATTCATTTTACAATGCAAAAGATTAGAATGGAAATCAGTTGAATTTACTTTTTGATCTTTTTGCCGCACTGAAAAGTAACATCATTCGTGGTGTAGGCAGTTCCATCAGCTGATTTTCCCATGATGGAAAACGTTCCGGTTATTTCACCTTCTGTAGTCAATTGCATCAAAAGCATTTTTTTAGTGGTCATGCACCACGCTTGTTTGTCTGTCGGAATACAAAACCAGGCACCGTCTTTTTTTACAACGATAGCACCACCTTTATTCTCGAATTCTTCCAAATCAACGCTGAGGACATTGACATTGTTTTCGTAATTGTCTTCAGCACCGATTGTAATCCAGGAATCGTATTTCAGGAATTTATTTTCTAAAATCGCTTTGCGGTTGCTGTTTTTTGCCAGCGCACCACCTTCTTTAGATTGATAAAATGGTTTGGTGCTTTTGATTTCCAGTTTGTGAACAGAATCTCCAAAGATGACATACACCTGATCTTTGATATTCGTCATTTCAGCATAAATGCGATATGTCTTTCCGGGCACTTTGCCTTCATTGTCAATTTCTTCTACAACTACTTGTTTGAACTGGCTAAACACCAGAGCAGGCAACATGCAGAGCATGATGATCGACACAATATTTTTTACGTTCATTCTTGAAATGTAATTACTTGCTTTTTACGACACGGTTCCGGCTGAGTACTTTCGGACCGAGTGCACCGCGAGCAAGATACTTGCCACGTTTTCCGGGAATAACATAGCCAAGCATAATTTCATGTGTAAACGGACTCATGACTTTCGCAGATGATGTGGTTAAGTCAAAGGAATACCCCAGGAAAAAATATTCATAGAAAGCACCGAGATTCAAAGCAATGGCATCTTTTGGTCGAGCAGTGATACCTGCCCAAAACATTTCTTTGTAACCAACTTTGACATTCAGATCAATCTGCACAGGAGTGACTGGTGTCAGTTTCAACATGGCGCTTGGCTGAATATCCCAATCGTCATCAACGTAATATTTATACGATCCCATAAATTGGAAATGGCGCATATTCCGATTGTCGCCAGAGAATGGACTTTCCAGTTTCAGTTTGGTTTGGGCTACTTGCGGGACACTGAATCCGAAGTAATAATCCTCACCATAGATCATCATTCCAAAATTGGCATCCACATTCAGGTGAGATTCTGTTTGCATGCCATTCAGTGACTGGTCATTCTGATCGTATACCACCAACTTGGAATTGTCGAATTTGTATTGGCTGGCTGTGAGACTCAATCCGAAACTGATTGCATCATAGTTGTTCAGGTCGATGTGATAAGCTCCTGTTGCTTCAAGTCCTGTTTCTGAAATTGCACCACCTGTGTCATCTCGTGTAATAATGGCGCCAAAGCCTGAGTTTTTTGGTCCCTGCATGTGAGCGCTAGCAGTCATGGTTACAGGAGCTCCTTTAAATCCTGCCCATTGATTTCTATATGAAATGAAAATGGGAATCTGGTTTTGTGTTCCCGCAACTGCAGGATTTACCAAATAGGGATTAAATGCGAATTGGGTTCTGCGAGTAATTTGTTGTGCAATTGATTCTGCGGAAAGAAGCAAAAAGAGAATGGCAATGTAGAAGTAGTTCTTGTTCATGTGTTCTTCTCCTTTATTAGTATTTAATCGTGACTGTTCCCATGATAACGTCCTTATCCGGTGCGTAATCAATCGTGAAGTAATAGTCGGCTACCGGAAGCAATTGGCCCTGATATGTTCCATCCCATTGTGAATTATAGCCTTTTGAAGAGTAAACTGACTGGCCCCATCGATTATAGACATTGATTTTTGCATCAGAATAAAACTCCAGGCCACCGAGTACCCAACCATCATTCACACCATCACCGTTTGGTGTGATGGCGGTCGCTATAAAGAAACACCCTTCCGTGTCTTCAACAAGAACAGATGTCGTTAAGGTGCAACCTATGTCATCCGTTACAACTACAACATATTCAATATTGGAAGGCAGACCTGATGCTGTAGCGGTTGTCTGACCGTTGTTATCATCCCATTGATAGCTGATAGGAAGGAAGCCGTTTTGAACAGCAACGGTTGCAGTGCCATCCACTTCATTCCAGCAAGTCTCAGGTGTTGAGAAAGTGGTAAGTACCATGTCAGTAATGATATCCGGAACAATAAAAAGAGTGTCAAGGTAAACACAGCCGACTGAATCTGCCAATTCGAAATAGACTTCACCTTCTCCAAGGCCAGAAAGACTGAAGGTTACGCTATCGACTTCAAGCACGCTGGTGGATCTTGGTTCAATAAACAAAGCCAACTCCCCGGTTCCGCCGCTGATAGCTACTTCAGCTGAACCATCAAACATACCGGTGCAAGTTGGTGCATTCAGCAATTGATCAATTACCAGAGGATCAGGTTGAATTATTTCAAACTCCAACGTATCAGAGCAGTTGAATAAATCCTGAATGACTAGTTGATATTCTGCCGCACATAGATTTGAAATTTGTCCGTTTACCGGACCAGATGTGCCTTCCGGCAAAAGGAGATAATCGTAAGGAATCGTGCCACCAAACACCTGGTAAGTTATCCGGCCATCACAGAATCCGCCGCAAGAAGCAGGATCAACAGTCAGAGCCGTTGCATAAAGTGAATCAGGTTGATCGATGATGACATCTTCAGAAGTTGAGCAGCCATTGACATCTGTAACCGTATAAGTATAAGTTCCTACCGCAAGCCCGCCCAATGTGGCAGGGGCAATGGAGTCGCTTGGTGTAATAATGATTGGGGCAGTTCCACCGATGACATCAATAAAAACTTCTCCATCTGAAAGTCCATAACAAGTAACATCGGTAGGTACGAGAATTAGTTGAAGTGCACCGGGCGTGTCAATGACTACGTTGTCAACACTCTTTGGACATCCTGTTTCATCTGTGATCAGAATATCGAATGTTCCAGCGCAAAGGTCAGTGTATGTTGCCGATGAACCACTGCATGGATCAACGCAGTTGCCGGTATTCGGCGAAATGGCATAGGTGAAGTTACCGAAACTGCCTGCAACATCAGTGAGTTGAATCTGGCCATCACATTGACCGAAACAAGTAACCGGAATTGCTGTCACCACATAAGTGATGTCAGTTGGTTGGATAACTTCAAGCGTGTCCGAAAGCACACAAGCATTGTCGTCAGTGATGGTCACTGCGTATTCTCCGGCGCAAAGAGCATTCAAGTTCACAGGTCCTCCGCCGATTGCAAATCCTGCAATATCGTAAGCACCAGTTCCACCAACTACAACAGGAATAATAGTTCCATCGCAAAGTCCGAAACACGAAACATCTGTTACCGGATAGGTTGCTGAAAATTCAGATGGTTCAGTAATTTCAAATGTATCAGTGAGCGTGCAATCATTTTCATCAGTGATAGTAATGTCGTAAGTGCCACTGTCCAGACCTGAAATGCTCGGGTTCAGTGGTGACGGCCCGGTCATAGCGTCGTATGCATTGGTATTGTACAACCATGTTGCAGTAAGATCTCCTGTGCCGCCGGTGACATTTCCTACGATGCTACCATCATCTTCTGCATAACATTCAATATTCGTTACGACCGGATTATACACAATCTGCGCCGGGCAAGACACTTGAATTGTTTCAGTAACTTCACAATCATTTTGATCAGAGGCAACAAAGGTGTATGTTCCACAGCCTAAATCCTGCACTGTGGATCCGCAAGCGAGTTGCTGCGTGCCATTCATGACAACAACAATATTTCCAGTACCTCCTGAACATTCAAGTTCAATAGAACCTGTTGTCAAACCAAAACATAACACATCTGTGAGGAGCGTTGCATCGAATAGAAGTGAGTCAGGTTCAGTGATCGAAAATACATCAGTGGTATCTCTGCAACCGATTTCATCTTCCAAAGCAAGGTAATAATCACCAACAGCAAGAGGCGTGATTGTTAGTCCGGCTGCCTCATCGAGATATGAATTCACGAGAACATTCGCATCGGTGTATAGTAAATAATCGACTACTCCATTTCCGCCGCCTGTGAGCACAACTTCTGCATCATCCCCTGCACATTGTGCAAGAGTGATTTCAGGATCTGTGTCCATTCCACTTGCTATACATGGCATCTGTGCATCAAAACAAAGATCAAATTCAATTTGGTCGACGTCATTTTGATCGACGTAGGTGATATTTATGCAACCAGACATATCACCACAAGTCGTGAATTGACCGATGAGCACGCGGCCATTCGCATCGGCATGGCTGAGTGAAGATGGGTAGGGCATAAAAGCAGGGGCAGCAAAAATCGCAGCCTCATCCCAAAAAAAGCCGTTGCCATCATAGTAGTTTGCGTCGATTGGTCCTTCAAAATCGTCGAGCCACGAAGCACATTGTGTAACACTTCCAACGAAATCGTCATTTGATTGTCCTGAACACTCTTGTCCAATGGTTAGATACGAATCCCATTCACTTGTTGGAACAAAAGCGGGATACAAACAGCTTTCATTGAAGCCAAATGCACTTCCGAATTCATGTTGAAATAAGCCACATGGAAATTCGAAATGCACGGTTGAATCAACATCCTGCACACAGTCAGCAGGTGTTTCAGCCGCAAAGATGGAAGTCAGATAGTTATCGGGATTGGCAAACTGAACATAGACACGATAAGTCACAAATCCGGTAAGGTCGTGACCAGCTTCACCATAGTCGCCATTGTGAACAATGGTCTCGATGTAATAGGGAATAGGAGCGAGCTGGGAAGAAGCCTGCAATGACAGACATCCTAAAATGCTTCCAATAACAATTTTCAGGTAGAATTGCTTCATCATAACTTGATTTGCTATCAATTAGTCGCACAGCCTGTTTGCAACGTTGCATAGTGGCCCGCTGGTTTTGTGAGCGGTGCGAATGTAATAAAGACTTGTATGGATTGCTTCGATGATTTTGTGGCTTTTTGAAAAAGTCAAAAGAAATTACCTGCATCGTCAAACCAATGGAACGTAGATCAGCTTTTTACTCTCGAAAAAAGGCTCATCAAACCAGGAGCGGATTTCATAAGATTCTGTGGACTTCCTCTGTCCTGCCAGTTCTGAAGTCAGGTCACCACCTTTTAAACAAATCAAACCGTTTGGAATGGCATTGATCTGCTGTTTTTTGATTTTTCCATCTGTCCATCTCAACAATTCTGTCAATTCTGCAACCGCCCTGCTGACAACAAAATCGAATTTGTGTTTAACAACTTCCGATCTGGTGTGCAAAGCTTTTACATTTTTCAGACCTAAAGCAGTGCTCACTTCTTGAACAACCTTGATCTTTTTACCGATAGAATCTGTGAGAGTGAATTGAACATCAGGTAACATGATAGCGAGAGGAATACCTGGAAATCCCCCGCCGGTGCCGATGTCCAGAATTTCAGATCCTTTTGCAAACTGAATAAATTTATGGATAGCTAAACTGTGAAGGACATGTTTTTCATACAGATGTTCGATATCTTTTCTTGAAATGACATTGATTTGAGAATTCCATTCCTCGTACAATTTCCCCAATGCAGCCATCTGGGATCGCTGATTTTCACCCAAAGTGGGAAAATATTTTTCTACTGAATTCAATCTTGAGAAAGTGGATATTACTTGATCAGCTGGACACTGCGGAGAGTTGAATAGATTTATCTATTGTCAAAAATGAACACAAAGAATGGATCAATAACTATCTTTTGTGTTTTGCATCATTTGAAATAAAAATTCGCGAGCCCTGAATAATTGCGCTTTAACTGTTCCAAGTGGAAGCTTTAATTGTTCGGCAATTTCTTCATAAGCAAGTTCATCGAAGTACCTGAGCTCGACAAGTTTGCGGTAGCGAGGCTTAAGTTTATCTACAATCTCGCGCATCTTCCTGATACGTTCTTCTTTTTGAAGAGCTTCTGCGGGGTCGAGGACGCTATCTTTTACATTGACCTCAATTGTATCTCCATCATCGGTAGTAAAACCTTGATCGATTGAAATAGCACGTATTCTTTTTTTGCGAATGAAGTCGATGCAATTGTTTGATGCTATTTTAAAAAGCCAGGTGGAGAATGCGAATTGTGGAGTGTATTGATCGAGACGTTTGAACGCTTTGCCAAATGCTTCGATGGTCAAATCATCTGCGTCGTCCTTGTTATTGACCATCTTCAGCAGCATGAAATAAATAGGCTCGCGATATCGCTGCATTAATTCGGCATAAGCCTTCTGGTCTCTCTCGTGCAGGGCTTTTTGCACAAGCTTAAAGTCATACTGACCTTTTTCAGATAGATGTTCAATCAGTTCCATTTCTGAGGTTTTCTCATCAGGTTTGTTACGTACAATCCGAGGTTCAGTGCATGCAGATGGAACTCAAGCGGTATTGCCATCCAGACAATATCCCTGCTTTGCCCAAGTCGGCCTGAAACCCTGTGCAAAATACTCATTTGTATTGCATATCTGAGGAAAATGAGTCCACTTACTAACAACATCCATGTTTGGAAGATCATCGCTCCACCAAATCCAATGATCATAAACATGAAACTCAATGGCCACAAGGCTAGTAACCTTCGATCTGTGGGTTTGTAAAATGGAATAGTGGTAAAATGTCTGCGCTTTTGAACAAACCAATCTTGCCAATTTGCTTTCGGTTCCGATATCGTCTGAGATTCCGGCGAACTTTTCACGATGGTATTCGCTGATGTTGCGACCTGATTTACAAACAAGTCATCATCTCCACTGGCTATGCTGTAGTGATTTTTGAATCCACCAACTTTGAAGAATAAATCTTTATGATAAGCAAGATTGCGACCAACACCCATGTATGGTTTTCCGGCATTTGCAAAACCAAGATAATGTGTGGCGATCATCAACGTGTCATAACGAATGATCTTATTCAGCCAACCGGGATATTTTTTATAAGGTGAAAAACCGAGAACGATCTGTTTGCGATCAGTCATCTGCCCGGTCATTTCTCTGATCCACGATTGAGAAGTCGGCACACAGTCCGCATCTGTCAACAAGATGGTGTCATGTTTCGCTGCTTTGATGCCCAATGTCAGTGCAAATTTTTTGCCCTGCATGTTTTGCTTTTCTTCATCCAGATGTACAATTCGCAATTTAGGATGGCGCAACTGTAGCGCTTTTAAAATGGCTTCCGTGTCGTCCCAGCTGCTATCATTAACAACAATGACCTCGAAATTCGGATGGTCCTGATCCATTATAGCAGGAATGTGATCCATCAGGTTTTTCTCTTCATTTCTTGCGCAGATAATCACTGAAACCGGATGAGTGGTGTTCGACGTGCTTTTCGCTGAATGGGAAGCTGATAGGAAAAATCGGAATTGAAAAAAAATCTGCACCAGCCAGGCCAATGCACAAACTCCAAAACAAATGACTCCCCAATAATGTGACTGAATATAATCGATCATGATGCTGCAGTTCCACTGCCTTAAATTAAGCGGGGTCGAAATTATCTTCGTTCTTCAACCAATAAAAGAAAAAGGCCGTCATTGACGACCTTTTTATCCACACGCATTTTTTACTTAATGGCGAACAACAAAACGCAATGAACTTGTTGAACCAGAAGTGATCACCCGCAGATGATAAACCCCATCCGGATAAGAAGTAGTTGACAACATTGCCGATAAAGCGCCTGATTGAACAGATTCAACCATTCTGCCTGTCATGTCTATAATTTCCAGATGTTTGATTAGCTCTTTCGATATAATTTGAAGAGAATGATTTGCCGGATTCGGATAAAGAAGTACTGGCGAATTGTTAATGTCATTCACGTCCTGTGAACCAACGCAAAATGGTGTTGTTTCCTCGTAATTAAAATCACCTCCAGATGCAATCGATTCATTCTGATCGTTCAATAGTTCATAACTGCCCAAACCATAGAAACAGCAGATGCCATCTCCTTCCGTATCCATCATCGTGAAATTGTAACATCCCGCAGGCAGACAAAAGTCAAGAACGATTTCTTCCCCATCTGCCTCATTCTGATAAAGTCCACCGGAGTAAAGAACATTGTTGTTCTGTGTAATTTCCCAGGACGTTTCTTCCGGATAATTATCCAAAATCAAGTCAAGGGTCACATTGTATGTTGTGCCTGTTGTTGCTGTGAAATTCACCACTACCTGATTGTTGAAATCGTTTTCGTCCGTTAAGCCATTTGGATTTGATATCCATACCGTAAGAGTGTTTGAACCATTGGTTGCATTGAGCGTTGGAAGGTTCACAGTGGTGCTAGAATTTTGCGCAAGCAATCCGGTCCAGTCAATACTCGCGGCATTACCATTGTTCAATTGATAAAGAATCGTACATGAAGTCAAAGTCTCACTGCCATGATTCGTCAACGTAAAGGTCGGAGAGATTGTGCCACCACAAATATTTTGTGGTACGTTGTTGATAGAAGTAGCACCCGGATCAATACTGGCAGATTGAAATCCATCTGGATATCCATCGAGTACCAATGCTCCCGTATTTCCGGGATCGAGCCATTCTCTCAATCTTTTAGACACCTGATTTCCATAATCCCAACTTTCTCCGAATCTTCCATAAAAATCATATAGGCCATTGCCATTATTGCCGACGCAGCCGGAAGCACCTCCGAAAAGCTGTCCAATGATCCGGTGATCCTGATTAAAAAGTGGTGAACCGCTTGAACCTGGCTCTGTGACGCCCAATTCCCATTCGTCAATCCACCAAACTTGAGCGCCATTTCCGATGTCATGATATGGTGCGTCATTTTCAAAGGATATTTTTTTAATGTCTCCACTTGGGTGATGAATTCCCACAGCAGACTGTACTGCATTTTCATCGTCGGTTGCATCCCAACCTGCGTATTGAACATTGTAACTTGCAGGAGGTGTATCATCTAGCAGCAGAAGTGCGAAATCACTGTTGGCAAGATTAGCAACGATCGAAGAACCAGATATCGATTGGGTTGTCGGCCCGTTTGAACCACTGCATAGGTTGGATTCATGGTTGAAATAAAATACCCAGTTGCCTACATCAGTGCCCTGTGTGCAGTGATTGGCAGTAAGGAAGTATGGTGTTCCATCATTGGATGTATTGTTCACGAGTGCTCCGGTGCAATATCCGTAGCCACCTTCTGTGATAATCGCAACGGCCCGTTTTTCAATCTGCCAGTCATCTCCTTCGGGACAATTGATATTGACTTCGCAATTGCCACTGTCGCCGAAAGGGCCTCTCTGAGCTTCGGCTTCAGTAACAAATTTGCTATCCAGAAATGATCGATATCCATGAACAATCTGACCAACGGTGAGTTTGCCAAAGTCTTCCACCAGCAATGGTATGCGATATTCGACGATGACTCTTTCTCCATGGATAAGGCCTGTTGCGAGTTGACCACCAGGCTTATTGTTTTTGCTTGTAAAGGATCCTAGAAATTCTTCACGATCTTCAGACCAGATAAAAACCTCACCGCCTTTTGGAATCTGGTATTCGTCGAATCGAAGACTGATAGCGCGTGCTCCGGGACAGTATATTCCCAGCTGCCAAATGGCGACATCTGAATCTGGATTGATGATCCAAAGTCCGGAATTTCCAATTCCATAATTCACTTCGTTCTCAACTCCAAAACGATAGGGCACATCCTTGTATTGATCTGTAATGGCGTCCTCCAGAGCCAGCCGGTCGTAGTCAGGAACTTCTGTGACAACAAATGGAATGTCTGGCGAAAGTCTTTTGTCAGCCCAATTTTGTGGTTCTCCACCATAACTGACTTGTGAATTTGAAAATTGACCAATGGCGATGAATGCCAGTAGAAATGAAAGTTTTTTCATTGAAGGATTTTTGCAAGTTTTTTCGGTTGAAAAACAATGCGCCAAAGGTGCGTGCATTGTACTTAAACAGGTACAATAAAATCACCTCAAACCTTGGGATGCTTCTGCAATTAGCTTTTTCAAAACCACATGAGTTTTATCAGCAAAATCAAGATGAAAGTTTAGTAAACGTACCGCAGACTCTTCTCTCGGTCACCATTCAAAATCAGGACTGAAGTTTTCGTGGATTTGTTTTGCACCGAAGTCAAATCGAATGCAATTGTCTCTGTGATCAAAGCCCGACACATGTCATTGTTGCTTTTGTGCTCCAACCAGAGATTAAGCTGTGGAGGTAGACTTTTCATCCACATCAAATTCGTGTGCATGGTGAATTCATGCTTCTCACAACCGCCACCGTATTGAACCTGAACAAGTAATGAGTCGCCTGCGATTTTGGTTGAAAGAATATCGAATTGATCTGTTTTTTCAGGCCACTGATAAGCTTCGTTAATATCTATTGACTGCAATTTTGGTTGTTTGTTTTTTTCTTCAAGATTTGTTTCTTGAGATTGTGTTACGCTTTTCTTTTTACAACATTGAGTAAATAAAAAGGAGGTAAGTAGAAAAAACGAAACAAAGGCGAGACGGAATGATTTCATGTTTTTTTGATTGCACAAAGATTCATCGAATAACTGTGCCATTCCAAAAAGAAAGATCCGGGTTGTATTAACTGACCCGGATCTTACTGTTGACATTTGATTCAGACTTTTACTCCACCATCAATGGCAAGCTACACACTTTGCGATCAGCGTTTGACATTTGAATGAAATACATACCCACCTCAAGGTGAGAGGTATCGATGCGATGATTTTTTCCGGTAATGTTTTCTGATTTTATCAATTGACCTGTGATGGTATAGATCTCGAGATGCACATATTCCGAACCATCTTTGAGATTCAATGTTGAGAATTCTTTGGCTGGGTTTGGACTCAAGAATGTGTTTTCTTCAAAATCGTTTGAAATCGAAATAGTGAAGAAAGTATAGTCGGCATCGAGCGAACAACCCGATTCAAACTCAACGTGAAGAGAGTAATTTCCAAGTTCTGTTGGGGTGTATGTCGATTCATTTGCGTCAGGAATTTGTTCGCCTTCAAAATACCAGTTGTAGGAAACGCCTGTGAGGTTTGAGGATAACACACCTATATCTTCCAGTATGTGCAGGTCTGTTGGTCCTTCAGGAATGTTGACGGCGATACTCGCATTGGCAATGCCGCAAACGTTCTCTGCTATGCCAATGTAATCCCCACTTTCGAAGACGGTATTTGGAGAACCATAACCGACAACATTATTATTGAGTGACCAGGTCACAGGTGCGTTGGAAGTTGCGAGGAGTGTAACTTCATTGCAGGTTTCCAGACTTTCAATGCTTATGCCAATCGCAGGATTTTCAACAACCTGTAGCTCTATGGTTTGCACCGAATTGCAGAATTGATTTTCCGCCATTAACAATAATTCATGAGAACCCGGTTGTGTGAATGTAAATTCCATCGTGGTTTCTTCGGTAATCAGATTACCATCGAGCAGCCACTCATAATGCGCGAGCGATAAATCATCCGCTTCGAATACGCCAGCGTTGAAAACGCATATTTCATTCGGACCGACAATATTTACACTCTCCGGACATTGATAAAATGTGGTGGTGGCTGTATTGGTTAAAATAGGTTCGTTGAAATCAAAGAAAATATTACAATTGTTTTCGATGATAGTTTCAAGCGGAATATTCGAATTGGTCTTTATTCGGTAATGAATGAATCCCATGCTACCGGCTTCATCGTCGATGCTTGCCGGTAGATCAATATTTTCGAATGTCCAGATTATTTTGTTGCCTTCAAATGTAATTTCTGCATCATGACTAGTCTGTAAAAATTGCAGTGTAGTGAAGTTCAGGTCAGATTCAATTACATTCTCGACACGCACTGTTATTGCGCTTGCGGTTCCTGTGTTTTGGAAATGAATGATATACTCCAATTCAGCATTGGAGTTTGAAATAATGTTTTCATAATTTATTATTGTTTGATCCACTACAATGTCATTAGGATCAAAGCTACCAATCACCTCTTGCAGACCTTCGTATATGTTATTTTCCAAATCAAGGTCAAGGACTAGTTCATCCGCGAAATTTACAGTAGCAAATAAATTATAGATTGTTCCAATGGGTGTTTCGGCAGGCGTATATAATTCGATATAGTATGACCAGGAAGAAAACGGATTCACCGAGGGGAAATTCCAACTCAGCAAACTGCCATTTACATCTGCTCCGCCAGCGTCAATTACAGTGACATTGCCCATTTCGTTTGTGCTAAAAGTCAGGATGCCTGAGGCAGGTTCAGTTCCGTAATTATTTACTGTCACTTGATAGCCATGTGTGAATCCAGGTCTAGGCGACTGATTGGGAGTTACAATCACAGAGAGGTTATGCACCTCACCTTGAGGGCAAACTGAAATGTTGTATTCGTATGCTTGTGGTTCAGATGAAGTTGTGAACGCAACCTCATCAGCAAAAAAGCCAGGTAAAGTTTGAGCATGGTAAACGATATTTGAATTGTAAGGCAACTGTAAATAATAGTTGCCAGTTTGAGATGATATCCAGGCGATCGGCAGTTCATTTTCATCTACGATCAAATAATTGGAACCATTTACCTCATTCTCGTCTTGAGTGCCATTGCAGTTGAGGTCGTAAAACACAGTGCCTGTCACATAATTACCATTACATATCAATTGAACTTGTTCAATGTCCTCACAATCGTTGTTATTATCAGCTATAACAGTATAAACAGCGTCCAGGTTGCTGCAAATGGCCGTAACGGCGCAGTTTGATAAACTCTCATTGTTGACAATCCTAATATTGTCAATGATGGCCAAAGGATTTAATGCACTGATGTCCGTTAGAATGGAAAGGTGAGAAAGTGTGAGATTTTCAAAGTGTGTAACGTTTTCAATTCCTGATAAGCTCGTTAAACTGAAACTGTATTCAACAGTCAAATTTCCGATTTCGGTAGCACCTTGCAAACCATCAAAAGAAGTGAATCCTTCTACTGAGAGGATAGTGAGACTTTCAATAGATTGAACGTTCTGCCAGCCATTAAAACTTTCAATTTCGCATCCAACCAATTCAACAACACCCAAATTGGTTACTCCTGTGAAATAGTCGAAGCCACTGAAATGGCAGTCATTCATCCAAAGCCAATTTATGAGACAATCGGCACCAGTCCCCATTGGAAACGGTTGGTCGCCAACATCAATTCCAAATAATTCCAATCCGCCTATATAAATTAAGCTATCGAAAGTGGGAAGTATAATTTCAGCAGCAGGAAAATTCTGTATAGTCATGAATTCAATTGTGCTTAGTTGATTGAAGCCCTGGATTGTAAATGCCGTCGAATAAAACCCAATTTCATCGATGGAAGTTAGATTCGCAAATAAGGTCAAGCTGCCAGAATAAGTTGAAAAGGGGTCGGAAAGCTCGAATCGTCGGATTTCCACAATTTGATCACTGAGTAGTTGAATGTCGTTTGTATTCTGAACATTTTCCATCAAGACTACCCATTCGTCCACCGAAGTCAATGAATTCATTCCTGTAATATTTGAAGGTGGAAGTGAGAGTTTTCCGCCGATGGTTGTCAAATTGCTCAAGCCGGAAAGATCATCCAAGGTATTTGCCGCTTCCATGAAAAGGTCACCATCAATGACAGTGATGTTATTAAGCCCGTTCAGATTGGTAATTCCGCTAGATATACTGACATTGCCTAAGATATGCGTACAGTCGGGATACAGAATTGGAAAATCATCTACTTCTTGTTGTGTAGAAAGGTCAACGGAAACGGGAGGACAATCCTGTGCATTCAGAAATACTGAAATGAAACACATGAAAATACTGGCTAGTTGCTTTTTCATTTTCGTAAAGGTTTTCTTAAGTAAGCAATTGAAGTCGAATGTAATTAATGATGAGATGCTTTCATCTTGAGAATTCCATAAAAAATGTCGAAATTTTTTAGCTCAGTGAATGGATCAGGCTTTCTTTCTAGCCAAACAATGCCAGTAAGGCATGTTCTCGGAAAAGGTGATTTCATCGCAACCGCATTGCTCCAACATATTCCGGATTTCACTCCTGGAGAATCGTTGCTCCAGGGGTGTTCCAAAGCGATCCAGAGCATCATTTCGTGCAATACGAAATGGTTTGTTGATGTAGTAGGAGAGTGGGATTTTTTGATAAAAAGGTGAACGAGGAGAAATCATTCGAATCAGTTTTGCAAGCCAAATCAACGGCGTATAAATCATTATCGCAATGACGTCGCAACTAAAACGCTTTAGACCAGAAGGCATTCTCGAGATTATTCTTCTTATGAGATCCGTCGCTGAAAAAAGTGATTTGTAAAACCAACTTCTGTTCTCCAGATTATAATAAAAGTAGAGCAGGGCATGACCTCCGGGTTTCACTTTTTGCATAGCATCTGAAAGTGCTTTGGTCGTATCTGGTATATGATGCAAAACTCCCAGACACAACAAAAAATCAAATGATTGATCTGCGAACGGAATATTGCTAACAGCTGCTTGAGTCACACGTACATTCTTTTTGTCCGCAAGAAGTTGTGATGCGCCGATCACTGCATTGCTCGGATCAATCGCTTCCACTTCTCCAACTTGATCTGCTATATACAACGACCAGCGGCCACTTCCACATCCAAGATCAAGGACTTTTGTTTTGTGCGTCAGCAACCCTTCCGGTACAATATCGAAATACTCTTTTGCAGCACTTTCGATTTCAGAAAATTCAAAATGCTTGTATTTCGACCATTCTTCTCCAAATGATTCGACAGTTTTGCGATCGATGTTTTTTTGATCCGAAGCAATGAATTGTGCAATCCGCAATCCGAATTCGGAAAAATGACCTGTCGGTGTTTGATTGTATTCCGGCATCAAAAATTAGTTTTCAGATGTCGGATTTTTTCCGTTGAATGATCAGAATTATTTTCATACCGGTCATTGAATGTTCCATGAAGGTGGCAATTTTTCAGTGATCTCAATATTACTGAACACCATGCTTTTTTTTGCTCCGGTTTCTTTCGCCCAGTTAGCCATTTGTTTCAATCCATCTGACAAAGCCGTAGGTTCGCTTTTGCCAAAAATCTGATGTGCTTTGGTGTGATCAGAATACGCATGCATCACTTCATTGCGTGCCTCGAGGTAACTGATATTTCCCTTCTTCTCCATCACTTCGCAAACCACCTCCGCAAGTTCTTTCACCGTGTATTCTTGATCAGCCCCGATATTGATAATCTCGTTTTGTGCAGAAGCGATATTCACGCTGTTGGCAATCTGTGGCGCCATATCTCCTATATAACTGAAAGCTCTCGTTTGTTTGCCATCGCCAAAAATGCTCAACGATTTGTCCTGCATCAATTGATTCATAAAAATACCTACGACATTTCTGTATTTGTCACCGATATTCTGATACTCACCATACACATTGTGCGGTCTGAATATAATATAATTCAAACCGAACATTTCGTGTGCACATTTGAGATCAAGTTCAACAGCCAACTTAGAAATACCATACGGATCTTCCGGCTGTGGTATCATGTCTTCCCGCATGGGCAATTGACCTTTGCCATAAACAGCAATCGATGAAGTGAATACAAAACACTTGATTTTGTGTTTTACACTTTCATTGATGAGATTGATACTTCCGATAAGATTGTTTTCGTAGTTAAATCTGCGGATAAAATGACTCAACCCTTCTGCAGCATACGCCGCGAGATGATAGACATAGTCTATTGAGTGATTCTTAAAGATTGCAGCGACAAGCTTTTCGTCTGTAACACTGCCTTTGATAAAAGTAATTCCATTTGGTAGATTTTCTTCAAAGCCTCCGCTGAGATCATCGAGCACAATCACTTCATGATTCAGCTTCAGCAATTCTCTGGTGACATGCTAACCTATAAACCCGGCACCACCGGTAACCAGTGATACAATTTGTTTGCGGTTTGTTTCTGCTGTTGAACTCACTGGTCAAAGTTTCTCGTTCAGGTAATCAAAAATTTTGGTAATCAGATGCACACGATCTTTACCACGGACATTGTGCGCATGGCCGGGATATGCAAAGAAATCCACCTGAACCTTGTTGTCGACACTGGCTTTCAGAAATTTCATATTGTGCTGCATCACCACCACATCATCATCCGCTCCATGTATCATCAACAGATCTCCTTTCAGATTTTTAATATTGGAAGTTACATCTGCTGCTTTATAACCATCCGGATTTTCCTGCGGCGTGTCCATATATCGCTCACCATACATTACTTCGTACATCGCCCAATCGATGACCGGTCCGCCGGCAATTCCGACTTTGAATACATCCGGATATTGCAACATGATATTGGTTGTCATGAATCCACCAAAACTCCAGCCGTGAACGGCCATTCTATTCGCGTCGACAAAGGTTTGTTTTTTCAGCCAATCAACGCCAATCATCTGATCAGCCATTTCCTGTGTTCCAAGTTTGCGATGTATGATTTGTTGAAAGTCACGTCCTCGGTTGGCAGACCCATGATTGTCTAATGTAAAAACGATGTAACCATCTTCTGCGAGTTTGTTCATCCACAACGATGCACCACCAAGATAACTATTCGTGACCATCTGTGCATGCGGGCCGCCATACACATAAACCAATACCGGGTATTTTTTTGTTGCATCAAAATTCGAAGGCTTGATGATGCGACACCACAAGTCGCTGCCATCTTTGGCTTTCATACTGAATAATTCAGTCTGACCAATTAATTTTCCTTCATAAGGATTTGGTGCGATCAACAAGTTTTTGACAAGTCTGCCTTCGGCACTTTGGATATCAATCTTGTTGGGTGTTGTAAGATTTGAAAACTGATCAATGACAAATTCTCCGCTTCCAGAAATCTTTATAGAATGTGTACCATGAGCCTGCGAAACTTTTGTCATACTCATATCCTTGAGGTTGACTCTGTAGCACATACTTTCCGTCGGCACTTCTCCGGTGGCCATCACAAAGGCATAATTTCCTGCGAGATCAAATCCAAGCAATTCGGTGATATCAAATGTGGCTTTGCTTTGATTCAATAATTTTCCTGCGGTAGTATATAAGTGAAGATTATTGAAACCATCGCGCTGACTGATCCAGATAAATTGGTCGTCGTGGCCCGGAATAAAAACGGCCGGAAACAATGGTTCTACCCATTTGTCGTCGTGTTCTGTAAAAAGTGTACTACGCTGTTTTCCAGAAGTAACGTCGAAGGCAATGAACTTGACATCCGTTGTTGCGCGATTCAGCCATGCGATATATACGGTATTGTTATCAGGCGACCAGGAGAGATTGGTTGCATAAAACTGATCATTGGGTTTGCCTTCATCCAGATTGAGGAAAATCGTTTTGCCTGTTGCAATTTGATACACTCCAACACTCACCAACTCGCTTTTGCCTCCTGCCATAGGATACTTGATTTCTTTCACTGTGGCCGGAACATCTTTGTAATTAATCAACGGATAATTCGTCACATTCGATTCATCCTTTTGATAAAATGCGAGTTTACTTCCGTCCGGCGACCAAAACGTTCCTTTCGTGATGCCATATTCATTTCGCGAAATACTTTGACCACTCACGATGTCTTTGGCGTTTTTAGTAATGGCAACAGCATTACCATCCTTAACTATGTAAAGATTGTTTTCTTTGGTAAAAGCCAGTTGATGCGTGGCAGAATGATAGTCAGCGTTCTCTGCTTCTTTGGGATACGCACAAACACTTTTGGCCGACATTGCCTTCAGATCGACTTCATAATGAGCAGAGCCGTCATCGAATCCAAATTTGTCAGCACCAAACCATTCGAGCTGAGGCATCGCTTTTAATGCATCTCCGCCTTTCCATTTGTTGAGGTCTTCGAGTGTAAACAGTTTAGCATCTGTTGATTTGGCTTTCATTTTTCCAAACATCACCGCATTTTCTTTGACATAGGTGTATGTGTCGCTTTTGCCCATCCAGTTGAGTTGATCCAGAGTCTGGGGTGCGAATTGCCGGAACTGACCAACGACTGATTCTTCAATTGTCAGTTTTTGTTGAGAATGAGCGGAAATGCTTTGAATCAGGATCACTCCTGCGATTAGAAATTTGAAATTCATAGGTACTAATTGATGGCCGAAAAATAGGTCAGGATGAAGTCATGTTGAATGACGCGCTTTTCGCACCTTTGCAACCATGAAAAAATTGATTCTTATCGTACTTCTAAGCGCAGGCTTAATGGCATGCCGCGAGAAAAAGACAATTGATGTGCAGCCTCCTGTAATTGCTTCTGTACTTGTTGATGGTACCTCAACTGTCTCCATTGTTAAGCAGGCAGGCGAGATGTTGCATCTCACGGTCAACGTCACAGACAACTCGGATCTTAATCAACTGCAGATTAGTTTGCATCAGGCTGAGGATGGTCACGTCCATGATGGCACGGGTCATCCGGGTGGTGAAGATCGTTTGAGTTCCGGAGATTGGGGTTATTCAGAAATCGTCAATTTGAGCGGAACTTCTGCGCAACATGAATGGGATCTTCAGATTCCGGATTCTATTGCCGGTCATTGGCACGTTCTGTTTTCAATTCTGGATGAAGTCGGATTAGTAGGGACAACCTACAACTTGCTTGTAGAAGTGACGAATGAAAATATTCCGGTAATTACGGGCACAACTCTGCCGATGACTGATGATTCCGGCACAATTCACATGGCAGTTGGGAATAATCTGAGTGTATCTGGACAGACTATGGATATCGATGGCATCAAACGCTTTTTTGTTTACATGCAAAATGTATATGGCGTTACCGGAGATACACTAGACATTCCCATCATCGGCGATGGACATTCGATGGCATTCGGACCAGCGACGTTCAATCAGGGAAATGTCGGAACGTTTCGCGTTGTCATAGAATCGATGGATTCACTCGGTTATCGTGGAAAGTGGGATGCCAAAGTGATTGTTGAATAGTGGTTCGGTATTCAAAGTGTGAAGTTCAGAGTTGATGAAGTTATGATTGAAATCATTATTAAATAATGATTTTCAATTTAGACGGAACCGTAAATACAATTTCATCGTAAAGTCTTTTCAAGAATATTATGCAATTAAAAAATTACATCTTCATTAGTGCGGTTTTGCTCGTTTCATGCAAGCACCCTGATGATAACAATCCCGTTATTAAGTACGTTTACTCAAATGGTGGTCTTAGTGAGGATCTCACCGGTGAAGCAGGTGCAGAAAACACTTTTCAAATTGGTGTGAGTGATGATGAAGGTCTTTCACAATTGAAAGTTCAATTCTCGACACTCTCAGGCATTCACACGCATGAACATCCCGACGGAAGTGCACAGGAGGCGTTTTTAGAAATCAATCAAGGTCAATGGGATACGATTAGAATTGCCAATCTCAAAGGAAAAGATCTCGAGCGACAATTCGAATTTTTTGTTCCTTCCACGATTAATGGTGGATGGAAAATGGAAGTGACTTTATTGGACAGTCATGGAAATATTGCTACCGAAGAACGCACTGTTCATTTTGACAACACTCAATTGCCTGCGATTTCATTGAGTGGGATTACGCCAACACAGGATAACGATGGTATTATTCATGTCTCTGTTGGTGATTCCATTCTTCTGACGGGTTTTGTTATTGATACAGATTCGCTTGAATTTGTAACAGCAGAAATTTCAAACGATGCCAATATCCACTGGACGCAGGAATGGAATCCATTGGATAACTGGACGTTTGATCTCAACCAATTGATAAGTCCGCCATTTGCCGAACCAGGAAAGTATTTTTACTTTATCTCAGCAAGAGATCTCAGTGGAATGGAGAACACAGTCAGAGCTGAAGTGATTGTGGAATAAGGGCAAATTCTGAATCTTCAATTGGCAACTTGCTCCGATTTTGACATTCGCTTGCAAGTGAAATAACCCAGTGATCCGAATCATCATTTATCGACTTGCAAAGGTGGTCCTACAACAGTCATATCATGTTCTGCAAATACTTTGGCTACTTCGTCTTTGGTTGGTGGAGAGGTCCATTTGTCGGTTATCTCGAAAAAAGATTCCATTTTTCCGGCTGGTAAATAAGAAACAATCATCTTTCCTTTTTCGGTTAATTGAATAAAAGCATGTGGCACATTTCGCGGCAGGAAAATCGTATCACCCGCTTTCATTTCATATTGCTCATCACCCACTTGAAAACGGTAATTCCCTTCAATGACATAAAACCATTCATCTTGAAAAGGGTGAATGTGCAAAGGCGGACCACCATTTGGCGTAAGTCCGGTTTGTTCAAACACTGCAAGATCATTCTCCGTATCGCTTCCTGATATTTTGATGTCCAGGTTATTCACGGTCACACCTTTCATTTTGAAATGAACACCAAATCGCGCTTCTCCTGCTGCGACTTTAAATCCTTTACCTGTGCGCAGAAATGAACGGGACTTTAATTTAGTAAACGCAGTAAGTGGCAAAATTGAAAGTGCTGAAAGGATGAATTTGGAGCGGTTCATTGAATGAAGGTATTTTATGAAATCGTGGTCTGAAATGAAATTTCTGATATCCAAAACTTATTCGCCACTCAACAGATCTGCGAGCTTCTTTGGCGCCACTTCGCGGTAAGCTGTGTTTAGTGCATCAATAAACAAGACCTTTTTCACTTTTGTCATTTCGATCAACGTCCATCCTTGTTTGCCCCATTTGTTGTCTACCGGAAAAATGACAGACTTGTCTGAAGCAGAAAAAACGCTCTGATCAATTTCGGAGAGTTTGATAAACGCCCTTTTATTTTTTTCGTCATACGTTGCGAAAATTTTCTTCTTTACTCTGAATGACGTTTTTTCAAAATGCGGCTCCTCAGTTGTTTCCGGAAAGGAAAGAGCAATCTTTCTGAATGCATCAATTGTTACCATATAGCCTCAGGTTTTTTCGCAGTCGTTAATCATGTAAACATACATCTTTTGAGGTTGTTTCAAAGCTTCGATCGAAAGACCGATAAGCGTCTGTTGAGGTCAGCAAGTTGAACTCAGTTGATGCTATGAATTTCCTTTGCCTTAAACTTACTCTTCAATTGCCTCAATCCCCATTTGTTTCCGTCGCTCAAGATTCGCTTTCATCGTTTGCAGTGCTTCTGGCGAATGACCCTGCCAGTCCTTAACTTCACCGATCACGCGAATTGGATTCTTCGATCTGTAAGATTTTGTGGGATTGCCGGGGAATTTTTTATCCGTCAGATTCGGGTCATCTTCCATCGGGCCAGTTGGTTCAACGATATAAATTCTCTCTTGTCCATCACCCAAAGCAAGCTCCGCTCCCCAGGTAGCTGCATCAAGTGTGGCACTCAGATACACATAGTTCGCTTTTTTCCTCGTACCATAATTCGAATGATACCCCGGTTCAATTAAATCTCCGGACTTCAGATTCGCCTTTGTACCGTGATACAGCAATTGCTCACTCACTTCATTTGTAGACTCCACGTCCATGTCCATGACGATGAATATTTTTTCGATTGATTGAATGTAGTTGAATAGATCTAATTCAATTTAAAAATCTCATCATACTCCATGTATTTATCTCTGCAAATGGTGAAGATCGGATTACTACTGCCGTCTTTCATGAGTCCGACATTTTCATTCGTTGCTATCGGAAAATTGATTTCATACGATCGTCCATCGCCAAGTCGGATGCCATAAGTCTTCACGGAATTTTCAATGTTCACAGAATTTTGAGTGTATTCAAATTTCTCCACGTTTCCGGCACTGTCAGTTACAGTGAATGATTTTTCCGCGAATAGAATGTCAAATTTCGCTCCGTCCATTCCCATTGCTTTCCAGGATCCCCGGTAAGTATCAGAACCGCTGCAACCAACGAGCAGGATGATGATTGTTGTGAGTGTGATAAGTTTGATCGACCTCATGGTGTTTCGATTTATTGTGGTGTTGGCAAGTGTAAAGATGTTTGGGTAAAAGTAGTTGGACTGTACAACTTAAAATTCGTCATCATATATATATTCTTCCAGCTCTTCGGGAGAGAACAAAAGAACATGTTCAGGCGATTTGGGAAGTGGGCTAATCAGTTCAATTTCGATGCCCTTGATATAGGAATACCAGTCGAGTTGTTTGTATTTATAAAACTCTTTTTGAGAGGATCCATAATGCTTATCCCATTCATAATTGATGCAACATGTACATTGTTTTTCTAGTACCGATACGTATCCACATACTGCACAAGGCCTGAGTGTTTTATTCTTCAGAAGTGATTGTTGTAATACATACCTGTTAGCCAGATAGTGACGGGCACAGATTGCACTAAAAACGATCAATCTGCCTGGCTCACCACAAACATCACATGTTTTGATAGATAGCTTTTGGTACCGTTCAATTATTTCTTCAAGTTCGTCATTATATGGTCGGATGTAAAATTCAAGCCTTCCAAATTTTTCTTTTACGCATGAGAAATTCTCATCCCATCCTGCTTGTCGCAATTCTTCGTATAAATTTCGAACCAACGAAATCCAGCCCGCACCGAATTGCATTGGGGTTCCTGTTTTTGTTTCAAGTATTTCTAATAATTGTTGATTCGTCATCCTCTAATATGTATCACCAATAGTTAAAAGCTCTGGTTGACTTTTGTACTTTTTAGTTCAAAAACATTTTCCTAAAGAATCTACGTTGCTGGTTGAATTTAATTCTTTTCCTTCTTAAAATATACATCCCATAATTCTTGCAAGGGCACCGGCATTTTACTATTCTGATCGATGTCTTCCTGACCTTCCTTACTCCAAAGAAATGGAAAAATACTCATGCCCCAATTTCCATCGAGCGCTTCAATTTCATTTTTCCAATTGGTCCACCTGTAACCTTCATAAAATAGATTGAGATCACTGGTGAAACAAAAACTCAAAAAGTCTGAATAGTTCATTTCAGTTGGTTCCCACACTAAATTATCCGGAGCGAAATAGAAGACCTTACCAATTCCTTCTTCATCAATACCACCCGCGTTTATTGCAAAAAAACCTCCCAAAACATCGTCGGCGATTAACAAAAATGAAAGCGTTTCGCCGAGGTAGTTAAAGGATTTTCCTTTATTCCAGTCCATCAGACTGCGATTAAGTTTTTTATGACCTGACCCCAAAATCCGGATCCAGCCGTGATCAATCAAAATCCCCCCGGTTTCGTAAACCACAGCTCCCATCATGGAACGGGTTGTTACTTGTGTTTGATATAAAGCGCTGTCTGCGCGGGAATGATCTTTCGGCAAAACTTCTACAAGATTTGTTGCCACCTTGATGCCCTCACTGACAACTTCCCATGCTGGCTCTTGTTTGTTTATGAGTTGATCCAGGCTTTTCAGATTGGAGGATTGTCCCAAAGAAGTAGCAACCAAAACCAGAAGAGGTAAAACGATGATGCTGAATTGTTTCATGCGTGAAATTTAGTAATGAACCCGCCTTGACGAAACTGAGTTAGACGTTCGGTGTTTTCTTTTAAGCTGTTCCGCTGTATTTCGAATAAGGTTCATCATCCACAAAACAACATAATTGGCGGAAGCATTCCAAATTAAATGACAAGTGGCTTATCAGCATTTGATTTTCAATTCAACATCTTTCTAAAAACCTCTTTGAACACAGTTTAATTATTATATGGCTGATCAGCACACCTTTTCCTTCCGACAGCTATCTGGACTGCGCCTCAAACCCAAATCGAATGGCTGCCTCAAGTATTTCAATGTTTATATCCTTTAGTGTTTTGAATTTAATGCAATACCCGGTAACGCTCGCTTTACCAATTGCTTTTCCATACGTTTTGGGAAGGTAAGTCTTATCTTTAATTCCAAGTATATAGACAGAGATTCCGGTTTTGTTTGCACTGAGCCCGATTTGATAAAACTCTCTGGTTTTTCCATCAGCATATTTCATGGTTTGAAGTCCATATCCGACATTCGGATTTGAAACAGTTTTGTTGTCACTGTTTTTACCATCCAGGAACCATAATTTACATGCGGGCTTTATGTCCTGTATCCTAACGTGCAACTCGCTCAATTCACTGCGTTTTGGTTCTGGTTCGCTTGCGAAATACTGATTAATTTGTTCTGAAATGTTCATGCAATTATAGAATGAATGGTTACCTGCTTTGTCTTTTCAATTATTCCAACACTTTACTTCGCAATGATGATTGATTTTCTGTGATTGCCTATTTTGATAAAGATGCCAAAAGTTATTCAAGGTTTTCCCGGTAATTGTAAATCCTTACCGGAAGCCTTCATACATTTTTCGTTTTGAACTAAAATGATTGCTTATTCATTTTGAATTCAAGCTCCAATTGCGCAATCTTCACCCGCATAACGTGCCGTGCCAATTCATCATTCTTTTCCATATTCGATTTTTGTATTTCCACCTGCGCAGTCAGCCAGCCTTTGCGACGAATGTCCAGGTCTTCTGAATTAGCGCAGGCACTTTCATAATACCGCCTGGCCAGTCTGGCCTTCTCATAATTATCAGCCATCGATTCCAGATCCAACTGATATTTAATAAGCGCTGTCGTGATGGTCTGGTTCCGTGCCTCGAAAAACTTTTTCAGGGTTTCATCCGGAATGGAAGAATCATCGTCATGATGATTATTTTGATCGGCCTGATCTATACTGTCGCTTATGAGCATTACAAATTTGTTAATTCCGAGAGGTAAAATACCGAGGTCACTTTCCACCTTTGTCAGAATGTGACGTGAAGTGCCCAGAAAATTTGCAAATTCCCGTCGACTGCAATTCAATTTATTACGAAGTTGAACGATAAAATTCATGGCGTGGTGAGTTTACTTTTTGACAAAGTTAATTTTCCGGCCACTTTTTCGTTGCCAATTTTTTGGCAACGAAAAAGTGGCTTCGATTTCGACTCATTCTTTTTGCCACTTTTTTGCGGCCAAAAAATTGGAAACGAAAATGTGGCCGCGACTCTGAGTGTGAAATTGAATAAGAATGAGAAAGAGTAAAATCAAGAATTGTTGAATGCATCAAAACAATGATTTCCGTGAATTCAGCTATTTCCTGATTGCTTTATGAACGAAAAGGAAGAAAAAGGTCTCAACCTCTCACAATCATCCCCAACCCGAGTCCAATTCCGAACAGGATCAACGAAACACTGATGATCACATTTAAAACCCCCAGTTCGGTCTTTTTCATCCATTGATTGCCGAACCAGGCACCGGAAAAAGCGGCAAGACTCGCCGCTGCCACAAGCAATGGATTTATCTGACTCCAACCCGTTTTGATCTGTGTCGCATAGACCGTTATCCGCGACAAATCCACCAAACAGGCACACACGACCCGAGTGCCAATAAATGCATTTTTCGAAAGCCCGGATTTCATCAGAAATGCACTGCGCAAAGCTCCTTGATGTCCACTGAGTCCGCCGAAAAATCCTGATATGAGTCCACCGACAGGCAATACTTTTTTCGGAATCACTATGGTTTTGAACTGGGGTAAAATTTCCAGAAGTGAAAAAACGATGATGATCACGCCGATCACCAAATTGATAAGTGTCACTTTAAATGTTGTGCCGCCAAGATCATATTCATACAGACTGCCGGCATGTGCAATTAATCCAAGGCATAACGCTCCGATCACTGAACCGACCACTGACATCAATCCAAAACTTTTGATCATTTGCCAGTCGGCGTATTTCCCGACTAATGTCAGTTTGAAGATATTGTTGAGCATGTGCACGACGGCCGATGCTGCCACAGCCACTTCCAGTGGAAAGAATAGGAGGAAAGCAGGTAGGAGAATTGTTCCCAACCCAAATCCGCAGAAAAAACTGAGGAATGAACCGATAAGCGCGGCGAGGATGACGGGGAGGAATTCTAGCATGGTGGACTGTAGTGCGGGTAAAATTAGGAAATCGATTGGTAGTCACAGACTACCTGGAAGCGCCGAACGGGTCATAGACCCGCTCGATTG
>JANOVT010000238.1:0-7021 GCA_031417525.1 Flavobacteriales bacterium
GAACAGAAAGAGTAAGGCATCCTTCACTATTTGTAGCTGCATAACTCAATCCCGAAAAGTCACCTGTGAGCGGTCCTGCAAGAATGGGCGATCCGGTGGAAGGGCCATCGTAGACATAAAGTTCATCAAAACCCGATTCCAAAATTCCTGAATTAAAATCAATAGTCAGGTAGGTGACTCCATCACCGGGATTATTGGGACAATAAGTTTCAATCCAGTTTTCATTGTTGCCAAAACACTGTTCATAGTTGCCGGAAGCAGTGGAGCAATCCGCCACAAGTCCGCCATCCAGTCCTCCCTGCAACGTGATCGGATCACAATTGAAGAGTAAATCGGGTCCTGCTGTGACCATAGAAGCAATGTAAACTTCTACAACAATCGTGGTGTCGAATGTGCAGCCAAAATTGTTGATGACGGTATAGGTATAATCATACACACCCGTTTCGTTGATTTCTATACAAACGAAATCACATCCCAATTCTGTGCTTACAATGTTTGGTCCTTCCCACCAGGAGCTATCGCAACCTGCACCGTAGATAGGCGTGAATTGCATGAGATCGCCATAAAGTTGTGGATTAAATGCCATGCCCCAGTCGAAAATATAGCCATCATCTGCTCCCCACATATCGCAGATCTCGACTGTCCAGGTTCCGTTCAAAGGACATCCTAAAAGGACATCCCATGCTTGAACGCTTTGATAAGTTCCCGCCGGCAAAGTGCCTCCACTCAGCGCTATTTCTTCCTCCCATGTACCTGCCGTCGCATCCGGTGCCCAGTAGTAGTCATAACCAATACCTGGATTTTCACCTGTCGTTTCTGTGCCTCCGTCAAGGGTTTCTCCTAAATAAGCACCTCCACCACCCTGCTGATGCACGGCTATCGATTGACCATTCGGACAAATAAAAGTGATTGTAATATCACCCATAAATGAGTGCTCAAAATTGATATAGAAATTATCCAAATCATTAATGTTGTTGATCGTTGCACCAAAATCAAAATTGGTAAACGTCAATTCATCACTGAAACAATTGGTTTGATCATCCGGAATATATAAGTAACCACCAAGATCCGCATGCGGCAAATCGATCCAAGGCTCCGTGATCCAGGTGTTGAGACTGTCTTGTCCATAAATACTGTCAGGAATAAAATAGTTGACACCCATACACTGCAGACCACCCTGACACAAGTCAAATTCTGGTGATAGCAGACTGAAATCGGGCGAGGTGCTCACATAAACAATGTAATCTATGAGGTTGTTGTTATGACAGTCATTGTCGTCCGTCAACATCAATTCCACTTTGTAACCACCAGGTGTGTCCCAGTTATGGGTGACGCTTGGCCAACTTGTAGTATTAGTAGTACCATCATCAAAAATCCATTCCCAGGAAGCGAGGCTTGCGCCGGGTGCGAAGGTGGATGCAGATGCGTTGAAAGTTAAATCTTCACCCGGGCAAAGCAACACAGGAATGGGATCCTGATTCGTCGTAACGATAGCAAATGGCCTTTCACACGGTGGACCGCAGCTGATCTCCGCGCCGAAATTTCCAACGTCAAAATTATCCGAGAAAAAATGCACCGTTAAACATCCGGATGCATTGGTTGATGTAATATCTGTCGTTTGAAGGTCATTTGAATAGTAAGTGCCAATAAGTGTCGCGCTTGTGTTGGTCCCATCAAAAATTTCAATATAGTCACCATTTCCCAGATCACAAACAGCAAAATATAGATTGAGAATGGTTTCCGGCAATGGAACACAAATCGTAATAGTGGCATTGACATTATTTGAATAATCACTTGCGGAAAATCCATCATCAACGAGAAAACCACCGCATTGGGTAATGTCCGCTCCGGTAATCGACATTTCCTGACCATTTGAAACAAAAACAATAAAGGTCAATAAGAGAGAAAGTAGTAGTTTATTCATAGCGCTTCAATCACTTCTGGTAAGGTTACGAGTTTAGGACACCAAATTTATCTACAAGGTTGCCTTTGTATTGGAGCGCTTTGCCTGAACTGTAAATATGTGATTGCGAATGGATTCTCTGGTGGATTGTATGGGTGAATATCTGATGTGAGAAGCGAGAAGTGAGAGGTGAGAAATTTTCTCGCATCTCATCCACTCGTGACCGGTTAAAATAAATTTTGTCGGGCTGATTCCCAGGAGTATCTAGAAAGAAGTCAGAGGTCAGAGGTCAGAGGGCTTGCTCCGCAAAACATGACCAGATTTCTGACTTCAATTCATAAAATCCTATTTCAAAATACTTAAAACGTTTATGGAAAAGGTTAATGATCATGAGCTATCCTCTGACTTCTGACCTTTTACCTCTGATTGGTGCGACTAATGTTTCAAATCAGTAATCTAAATTTTACCGGACAACAATGCTTCTCACCTCTCGCCTCTCACTTCTCGCTTCTCTTTCAACTTTCAAAGAATTCACCTACATTCGCCACGCCAAAAATTTCACTTCTAAAATGAACCCCCGATTATGCAATTCCAACTTACCAAAGAGCTGCTGGCAGAGCTCCGCGAGTGGATTGCGGAAGGAAAGGATTCTGCGATCATTGAGGCCATAGCCGACGCTCACCAGGCGGATATCGCTGAACTCATCAATGAACTGCGGCGCGATGAAGCCGTTTATCTCTACAAACTTCTCGACGAAGAAAAAGCTGCAGAGGTCATGCTCGACCTTGATGATGATGTGCGCGAGAAACTTTTGTCGAGCCTCACGAGTCGGGAAATCGCTGAAGATCTTATCGAGAATATCGACTCGGATGATGCAGCAGACGTGATCGCTGAACTTCCTGAACAAAAACAGGAAGAAGTAATCGCATTACTTGGCGATGAAGAACAAGCCAGTGATATCATCGACCTCATGACCTATGCCGAAGGCACTGCCGGAGCCTTGATGGGTACAGAGTTGATGAAGGTGAATCAAAACTGGACAGTTTCACAGGCCGTACGTGAGCTCAGAAAACAAGCGGAAGATGTTGAGCATATCTATACGATCTATGTCGTGGATGATCTTGATGAATTGCTTGGAACATTGAGTGTAAAAACCATGCTCTTCACTTCTACCAGCATGCGCACAATGGTAAAAGAACTCTTCAAACAAACCAAGGTTCGCAGTGTGAATGTCAATGCTCCTGCCGAAGATGTGGCGAACATCATGGAAAAATATGACCTCGTCGTATTGCCGGTGGTAAATGATCAGAATATTCTCTTAGGTCGCATCACCATCGATGATGTGGTGGATATCATCAAAGAAGAGGCCGACAAAGATTACCAGATGGCAAGTGGTATCTCGGAAGATGTGGAGTACAGCGATAGCATCATCACGCTCACACGGGCGCGACTTCCCTGGCTGCTCATCGGCATGGCAGGTGGCATGATCAGCGCTAACATCATCGGTGTGTTTGATATTAGTACACATCCGCAAATGGCCATCTTTATGCCGCTGATCGCTGCGATGGGTGGAAATGTAGGTGTGCAATCTGCTGCTCTGGTTGTAAAAGCATTAGCCAATCAAAGTGCATTAGATGAAACGCTTGCGCAAAAACTATGGAAGGAATTGCGCGTTGGATTGGTGAATAGTATGGTGTGTTCGACGATTATTTTACTCGTCAGCTTGCTCTTCCACATGGATCTTGCTTTGTGTATCACAGCAAGCATTGCCTTATTTTTTGTAATCATCTTCGCGAGTTTCTTCGGCACCTGGATCCCGATGACATTAAACCGATTCAAAATAGATCCTGCCGTTGCTACTGGCCCCTTCGTCACCACTTTGAACGACATTTTTGGACTCATCATTTATTTCACTATCGGACACGTTATGATTGCTCGCATTGGGGAAGTTCATTGGACTCAGGTGAGCGAATACTTCGTTGGCATCCTTGGCTGACATCCTTGACTCCTTGTTCTTAATATTACATCCGAAAAATTCGTCACAATAGAAAATCACTTTGAGTATTAAATACTTTGAAAACTCTTCGCAAAATCCTCTTCATCGAATCCGTCCACGAAGTTCTACAACAAAAACTGGAAGCTGCGGGGTTTGTTTGCGAACAACATTTCAAAACAAATCGAGAAGATTTGTTGAAGATGATTCCTGAGTTTTTTGGTGTAGTCGTTCGGTCGCGCATTTCTCTCGATAAAGAATTTATTGATGCTTCAAGAAATTTGAAATTCATCGCACGCAGCGGTTCAGGACTTGAAAACATCGATGTAAAATACGCAGAATCTAAAAGTATGACGGTGTTCAATTCACCAGAAGGAAACCGTGATGCAGTTGGAGAACATGCCATCGGAATGTTATTGATGTTGATGAACAATCTCAAGCAGGCTGATGCGGATGTACGCGCCGGGCGCTGGCCACGTGAAGAAAATCGGGGGTATGAAATCACCGGTAAAACAGTAGCTTTGATTGGTTATGGAATCATGGGAAGTTCTTTCGCTGAAAAACTTTCAGGCTTTCAGGCTAAAGTCATCGCTCACGACAAGTACAAATCCGGTTTCAGCAATCAGTTTGTAAAAGAAGTTTCTCTTGAAACCATTTTTCAAACGGCGGATATCGTAAGTCTTCATTTACCGCTTACTGATGAAACACACTACTACGCTGATGCAGCTTTTTTTTCGTCTTTTATAAAACCTATTTACTTCATCAACACTTCTCGTGGCAAAAATCTGGATACAGGTGCGTTGGTGAATGCACTCAGAAAAGGTTCTGTTCGTGGTGCATGTCTCGATGTAATCGAGTATGAAAAAATCTCACTCGAAGGATTGGAATCTGATCAAAAATCGAACGATCTCAAACACCTGATTGAAGCAAAAAATGTTATTCTCTCTCCTCATATCGCCGGATGGACGCATGAGTCCTACTATAAACTCAGTGATGTGTTGGCGCAAAAAATTCTGGAAAAATTCAGTTCATCAACCGAATAAACAGTTATTCTTCTTAGGCTTCTTGTATTCAATCGTTCGGAAATCGAATTGATCATGCTCGACTTGGTTTCTTCATTCGTGCACGAGTGACTTCACTTCTGTATAAGTACTAAATGCCTATGCACATCCTTACACTACAAGGAATACTTCAACTGGAAGATATTGAATAATTGGAAGAATGCTGAATAGTCAAAATGGTTCGACAAGCTCACCATGACCTATTCGTTGTTGCGTTGAAATAATGGCGGCGCAAAGCGCTGCCATTATTTCCCCAACACCGAATGAAGTTGTCATGGTGAGCCTGTCGAACCATGCGTTGTGATTATTCGTTTGGTGTATGGAAACGAAGAAGAATGAAAGACTAATCTCAAACAAATACTTTAAACGAATTGTCAGGAATGGATTTTTTGGCCGACCAATCAAAGTACGATGTTTTGAAATGTACTTCACTTAAATGCACATTATGAATTTCCATCCGAAAGCTTTCACTTTGCCCGTATTATTCATTGCCTGTCTCCTAGCTTCCTGTAAAAAGGACAAAGAGATCAAAAATGCCAATGATCAATTGTTTGATGAAGCCACAGCATCAGGCTTCACCTATTTTGACAATGGCGATTTACTCGCTGGCGCATCCCCAATTCCACATGGCTCTTTCAAACTCCGATTCAACGCTATCGCTTATGCCGCATTGGACACAACTGGAAAACTTCCTGTTGGCGCAACATTTCCCAACGGTTCACTGATCGTTAAGGAGATATTTAACGGAGCAGATATTACACTGCTTGCGATTATGAAAAAAAACCCATCAAGTGAATACGCCGCCAATGGCTGGATGTGGGCAGAAATTAAACCCGAAAGAGATGTTTCATTCAGTTTGCAGGAAAAAGGTGATGCCTGTGTCGGTTGTCACAATGGGTCACCCAACAGAGATTTGACAAGGACGTTTGACTTGCATTGATTATTTTGCGCGTGTAAAAATGTTATGCGCCTATTCATTGAAATTATTGGAATTCTGAATAAATTTCAAAGGTATTCGATCACAAAATCCTATACTTGCCTATGAGCTTTTTTCTAAAATGCATTCTCATTTGTTTGCCTGGCTTCGCTTTTTCACAAAGCATCGAACGTGAGGTCTTTGCTTCAGCCGGACTAGCCACCACAATCATGGACTTTACCATTGGTGAACCATTCACACAAACTTTTGCGACTGCGAACACAATGATCTCACAGGGTTTTCATCAAACCAATCTTGTCCATATTGGTATGGAAGAAAACTCGCACGATTCAATGATTTACCTCTACCCAAATCCCACGCGCCAAGACTTTGTGATCACACTCAGTGGAATTTCTTCTCCGGTTGAATTGTTGATTTTTGACCTGCAGGGAAATTTGGTGCACGAAAAGCATCGTGTCGCATCCAATGAAAAAATCGATATTTTACAACTTGCAGCAGGCACCTATATTCTTAAAACAATCGATCTGAGAGGTGCTGAATTAAGTCATCATTTACTCGTCAAACTATAACATATGAAGCAGCTTTACATCTTGATCTTTATGATCAGTCAAATCCATGCGATGGCTCAGGCACCACAAGGGATCAACTATCAGGCAGTGATAAGAGACAACACTGGCAATATTTTGCCAAATCAGTCTGTCGGAATTCAGATACTCATTCATACACAAAATTCCAATGGACCACTCACCTACTCTGAAACACATAACACCACAACCAGTAATCTTGGGCTTGTGAATTTGGTGATAGGTCAAGGCATGCCTCAGTCTGGAATATTCGCCGACATCCAATGGGGAGTAACTACTCATTACGCAGAGGTGCAGGCTGATGTCACAGGTGGCACCAACTATCAATCCATAGGCACCCAACAACTCATGTCTGTTCCATATGCACTTTATGCTGAAAATGCCGGCACCAGTTTATCCGGACCACCGGGTCCACAAGGAGAGCCAGGCGCACAAGGACCACCGGGTGAAACAGGTCCTGAAGGTCCCGCCGGACCGCAAGGGATACAAGGCATCGAAGGTCCACAAGGTCCGGGTGGCACAGGACCTGAAGGTCCGCAAGGC
>JANOVT010000239.1:0-14814 GCA_031417525.1 Flavobacteriales bacterium
CTTTTCAGAAATGTTTGCCATGCCATTCATGAATACGTTTATGAATCAACGATCTGTCAAGTCGAATAAGGGACAATATGCTTCGCTTTATGTGATGGCCTGGTCTGTTGCACAAATACTGATACCCATTGTTACAACTCAGGTGATTGATCACTCAAGTTATTTTACACTCTGGATCATCATGGCATGTATAGCTTTCTCTGTGATGATTGGCGTGAGAATTTTGGGGAGAATGGTTGCGAAAGAATGACTGTTGATACAAGTTCGAATCGATAGTTCGGGCTTATTATTTCTATAATCACAGGTGTAAGTTTCACTAAACAAGAGTACATTACTCAGTGTTACTTTGATTCCATCTTCACTATCAAGCTGAAATTTTCTGGCTCAGTCACAAACGCAGCACATTTGTCAATGTAGTATTTCGCAGCAAAATCACCAGGATCTGATTGAAGGTATTCGTTGAATTGTTCTAGAGCATTCTTCACGTCTTTTTTCCGGAGCGCATCGAATCCTGCATTCCAGATTTTAAGTCGCTCCAGCGCAGCAGTATCAGTTGCGTTCGATTTCACCAGTTCATAAGCAGTCGTTGGAATGTCGCGACCCTTCACGACAACACTTCCCAATTCACGGAAAAGAAATTCATTTGTTGTGCACGCTCGTTTTGTTTCTTCTGAAACGATAATATCAACTCCAAAAAATTTCGTCAATCCCTCTAGCCTTGAGCCGATATTCACAGCATCACCGATCACAGTATAGTCAAATCGTTTGGCGGAACCGATGTTGCCAACGGTCATATCGCCCGTGTTGATTCCGATCCCGATAATGATAGGAGGCCGGCCTTCCTTTTCTTCGTCAGCATTAAATTCCTTGAGGTCTTCGATCATGTCCAGTGCAACGCGACAAGCACGATCTGCATGATCCTTTTGCGAAATCGGAGCGCCGAAAATGGCCATGATCGCATCACCAATAAATTTATCGATGGTTCCCTTATGACGGAAAATGATTTCCGACATCGCACTGAGGTACGTATTGAGTACTGCAACAATTTTTTGTGGATCAAGCTTTTCAGAATAGCTTGTGAAATTGCGGATGTCAGTGAAAAGCACTGTTAATTCTTTCTTTTCACCACCCAAGTACAAGCTGCCGGGATCTTTCGCGATCTGCTCAACAATTTCGGGCGACACATAAGTTCCAAATGCACTTTTGAGTCTTCGGCTTTTTCGTTCACGGATGAAATAAGTAAAAAGACTGGCTGCCAGATAACACAACAGCGAGAGTAGCATCAATGTCGTGATTGGAAAAATAATTCCAAATTTTGGAATGACCCAAAGTTCGAAAGTGAAACGTTCGGCAACATATAATAAAAGAGCAACGGCAAATCCAAAAAGCGGTCGTGTAATGAGGAAGACAGAAACCAACAAGATACTGATGACCACAAACCATGGCAAGGCATCTCTGTTGGAGATTTCTTTGAGGTAAGCACTGTTCATCATATTCATGAAAGCAATGGCGTGCACTTCCACTCCGGGCATTTTATCTTCTTTGCTGGGCACTGTTTTCAGATCCTGCAATCCGGAAGCGCTGGTGCCGAAAAAAACAAACTTGTTTTCGAAATATTCAGCCGGTACAAGTTCATCCAGAATTTTATAGTAAGAAATCGCTCTGATTTTTTCTTCACTACCGAGCCAGTTAATGCGGAAGGAACCATCGCTCCGCAATGGAATTTTAAGCGAATCATTCAGAACGATTTTATCCGATTCAATGATGACATCTTTTTCGTGAATGCCATAAGCATCAAGCATCATGTAGAAAGGGAAATTGGCTATGTATTGTTTTTTGCCTGTTGAGTCGGGCATTTCTTGTAATAATCTGTAATGCCTGACGGTTCCGTCCTGCATGGTTGGCATAGCGATCGTTCCTACCGCTTTAGCACCATTTAAAAATTCGGGTATCGGTAAAATGGCTTTGCGGATCGTATTGAATTTTTTGTCGCCCGGAGTTTTATCTACGATCAGTCGCAATTGATTGGTGAAACTTGTATCTGAAATTTGTGGGTCGTATTCACCATCATCAAAAAGACTGAGATACACATTACCGGCGTTGGAGATCGCAGCTGTCAGCTCATGATCAGTGCTCAGTGCTTTTGTGACATTTGATGCATCAGCGAATCCTTTTTCAGATAACATCCTGCTATACTCCGCCGGCAACGAATCACTCTCAGTATAGAGATAGTCGATCCCTATTGCTTTCGGATGCCCGGATGCGATGTAGTTGATTACGCGCGCGTCGTAACCCCTTGGCCAGAGTTGGGTTCTTCCCAACGCACTGATACTGGCATCATCAATATCGATGATGACAATGTCATCAGTGGTGATTTTTTTATGGCTGTTATTTGTTTTCCGAACCTGAAACGCGAGATCGATCACCTGATTCTCCATACCTTCCAGAGGAGGGCGAACCATAGTGTCGGATACATATACGAGAGCCTCAATAGCGGCGAGACATAACAAACCAAGCAAGACAACGCTTGAAGTGGAACGGAGCGTTTTTCGAAAACGTCTGCTAAAAGCCATCTCAAAGAAGAGCCAACACTTTTTCAGCGTCTGCTTTGAGCGGGTCACTTGCGTGAACCACAATGAAATTCTTGAAAATTTCGCGCGCTTTTAAAGGATTGTTTGACATGATGTAGGAATGGCCAAGAGCGAATTCAGCATATTTCGTCATGTCATCATGTGGCTTCTGATCAATGAAAGCCTGCAGTGCAGCAATCGCCTTAGAATATTCTTTTTCTTCATAAAAAGAAAAAGCTTCGGCAAAGGTGATTGACTGATCCTGTTTCCAGTAGATTTCATCCCGTTTGGCAGTCTCGGCCTCGCTTCTTCTGATTCCTCCTTCTTCGGTTTTTTTATTGCCTGCGTCTGATTTAAATACGGTCATGAATTCACCAAATACGCCGGCAGTGGCAGTTTTACTATTGCCATTGCTTCCGGAGAAAAGAGCTTTTATTTCCAATTTAGAATTCGGACCAACAACGGTTTTTGTACCATTGCTCCAAACAATCTCAGCCATGGCATCGCCAGTAGTTCGGATGTTTTGATTTCGTTTTACAGGAGTGTTTATTTTGGCTCTTATCCACGTTGGATCGGATCCCAATTCTACTTTGCCTTCGTAGTAAACTATTTTGCCTGCTGTAGTGGTGTCTGTTTGTGCAAATGCAGCAAGAAAACTCATGATGAGTGTAAGTGTCAGGAAAGTGTTTTTCATTTGAGTAGAGGTTTTAAGTCGTCGTAAAGATATTCAAGTTCTGAATTCATGGCAACAGCTTTTTCGAACCAAACTTTGGCAGATTGTTTATTACCGAAGGCAATATTCGCCTTGCAAAGGTTGATGAGGATATTGGCATCTGTTGGATCAGCATTGGCCGCAGCTTCGTAATAATTTATGGCTTCTTCCAATTGACGATTCAGGTAACAAATGTTGCCAAGGTTATTGAGAGTAGTTGGATTGTCCGGAGAAAGTTCAATAGCCTCTTCAAAGATTTTTTTTGCCTCTTCCGTTCTCCCGGTTTGAGCCAGTAGAGTTGCATAAGAGTTTTTGACATAACCATTGTTCTGCTCCGTTTCGTATCGATTCTGCATCGCTGAAATCGCTTCACGTTTGCTTTTTGCAAAAAGCTGTGAAACCAGTTCTTCGTATTCTTCGACAACTGATTTTTCGGCAGGTGGTTCTGCAATAAATCCTGCCGGTGTATAAGTAGAAGGAGTGAACACAGTCCATGCTTCAGCAAGTGGAATCAATTCCGGGAAATTTCCGTTGTCGAGTTCCTGATAGAATCTTTCCGCTCCGGTTTTCCATGCGGTGAGAAAGTTTTTCTTTCCAATGAGCGTTGTTTCAATCGGAATCCACACACGGTCGCCCATCATAATAACGTCTCGGGAAGTCATTCCATTGCCGGCAATTTCTTGCGGTTTGATACCGCAATCGAAAGCGAGCATTACGTGGCCGGGAATGTCTATGTAGGCTGCCGCAATTCCTCCGTTCTCCAGCAGTGCGGCCATCAACGCCACAAGATCATCACAATCTCCACCTTTGCGTTTAATGGTTTCGGTAGGATATTGAAGATAGTCCAATAAATCCGTATGTACAGAAACTCTTGAATAGCTCTGTGCCGGATCCGCGCTGTATGCAATTCCTGATGCATTCAACAAGGTATAAACTTGAAGTGTTTTGATGATGGATTTATTCATCTGATATGTTGGTGCATCTCTGAATATGTAATCCGCCTTTTTGTTGTACTCAATCAGGTCATTTGCATTCGGCATTACAAAAGCAGAAAGACGTCTTTTGTCAGACCAGGTAATCGCATTGCGGCCATTCAAAATGAAAGGCGTCGATTTCTGAATCGTTGTACTTTTTCCCTGGTGCAGGTAAGTTACCGTCACCTCAAGCACCAGATTTTGTTTTTCACTATTCTCAAGAATGGATTCAGGAAAAACTGCCGCAAGCTTTATGCGTTCATTACTATAGCTCTCTATCGAAGGTGAAATGACTTCTGTTGCCTGATTCATTAATCCATTTACATTGACTTGAATAGAAGTTGGTGTAATATCGTCTGTAGTGTTGTTGGCCATGATGATTTCTCCTACAGGCAAACGGTGAAAGTCAGCATAGTTCTTATACAGTGAAGGATAAATTTCGGGAACGCTTACATATACAATATTCAGGGCAGGTTCATTGAGCAATGCCTTATCACGCGATTTGACTGAATTCACAAACGCGTTGCTGTATTTCGGATTATTTTCATCCACTGCCATTGCATGATTGTATGCATCGAGCGCTTCATATATAAGACCCAAATTGGTGAGTGTATTTCCGAGGCCATACCAGGCTTGTCCACTTTGTGGATTCGATGCTGTGATTTTTTTATAGATGCCGAGAGCAGCCGAATAATCCTTCACTTCTTCATTGATTGCTGCACTCTCAAATAAGTAATCTTCTCTTCTTTTTTTCAGAAGGTTCAATGAAATTTCTGACTCATTGTGATGACCACTACCATTGAGCACATCGTCCAGGTATTCGATTGCAACTTCATAATTATCCAATGCCTTAAGGTTGTTGGATGAATGATGAAAGGCTTCAGCGAGATAGCCATAATTCTCTCGTACAGCTGGAGCTTCTTTGATACTTTTTTCCAATTGGAAAGTTGCTTCAGGATAGTTTCCTTTTAATAATTCGACATAACCAATTCGTGCTGTAAGTACCGCATTATCTGATTTGCCGAGCATTAGTTTTTGATAAACTGATTTTGCCGCATCGTATTTCATTTGGCTGATGAGAACATCAGCAAGAGCCATGCTTACTTCAGTGTATCCTGGTTGAAGAGTAAGAATCGTGTTGTATTCGTATTCAGCACCTGCATAGTTCGCTAGACCATTCATGGATGTTGCAAGTGCTTTACGATATTTCACGATAATTTCCGGACTCATGGAAGAGGAGGTAGTTCCCAATTCGGCAGTGGCTTGTTTTTGCGCTTCGGTATAATTGCCGAGTGCGTTAAGTGCTTCAATCCATTCGAGATGTGAATCGAAGTAGGGTTTTTTAGCTTGTTTCAATCCCAGATATCCTTGCTGACCGTAACGAGAGACTTCGTTTAGAATAGTTTTTAATTCCATCCAACTCACATTTCGATATGCCTGGTATTTGTATAGTCTCAAGAATGATGAAGCATGTGAACTTATGAATGTATAATTGGTTGGATCCCATTCCATCAATTTTTTCTGCAAAGCAATTGCATTATTTATGCTCGAAAGATTTTCTTCTAAACTTAAAATGAGAGCAACAGAATCTGCAGTTTGAAGCACCAGATTTTTCATTGAGGTGTTAGACTGCAGGGAGCTGATATCCTTGATTACAGATGCCAGTTCTCCCTTACTGCACAGATAGAGATAATTTGCTTTTAAAACCGCCGCATAATTTTTTTGAATTTCAACAGAAGTAGAGTTCAATGAAAAAGCAAAACGGGCATAAGCCAAAGCAATATTGATTTCATTTCGACGAATCAACACCAAGCTCAAATTGGAAACTTTGTTTGCGATGCATTGCGACATGCGTTGCGGCCTTCCCATCTTCTCAAGGGCAAGTTGCCAGGCACCGAGTGCTTCTTCGAATCGGTTCGAGGCAGCCATCTGACCTGCATAAGTAAAATAATCTTCGAACGACACTGCCGGCTCTGAATAGTCACTCCAACTCAAGCTCACAAATCCATATCGATGCAATTCGAGGTCTTTCGCTTTAGGTACAATTGTTATATTGGACGTAGTGCTTCTGAAAAGGATTGTATCTCCTTGTGGCGTTTGAGTCAACAAACCATAGGCAACAATCGCTGCCGACTTTTCTTTGGCGTAGTAGATTTGAAGTTGATCGTCGACAACGTCAAAAGTGATCTGTCCTTCCGGCATTGGTGGGGCAAGAAAAAATTGATAGACTTTTTGAGTTGTCCCTTTTTTTTCTGTGAGGTAAATTCTCAAAGTTTCTTTGTCCAATAAAAGTTGATCAACTTCATTGATGCCGTTGCGACCATCACCCGGTCTGCCAATGGAGTATTTCAGTAATGGTTCAAAATCCCATGCATATACTTCAATCTGGTGGGTCGTTTCATTGTAAAGTATAATGTTGTCGAGAGGGTCAACAACAAAGCTTTTGATGATGCCAGGTTTATCGCCCGGCTTCAGCGAACGAGCGTTGAGTTTTTTTTCAGCTGTGGGCCAACCACCAGAACCCGTGCGATAGATGCAGTTGGCATCTTCATCTAGTACATATATCTGATCTTTCGAATCACATTGAATACGCACCGGACTTTTGATAACGGAATTTTCGGAAGAAGTAATGATTTTTTTGAAAATGCCTTGAGAATTCCACATCAATAAACTACCGCGTGATTTATCTGCCACGACAATGTTGCCCGAGCGTTGAATAACAATAGAAACAGGATCACGTAACTTGTTTTCTGTTTCCTTGCCGAATTTGCGGATGAGTGTTCCTTTTTCATCAAACATCAGCACTTCATCGGCACCTCGATCGACCACATATAAGTTGTTTGCAGTATCGGAAGCGATGGAAGCGGCGTCTTCAATTTTTCCTGTTATGGTAAAAACATCTTTGTTGGAAGTATCACGATAGGCAATCACCTTTTGCCGGTTATCAGCAGGAATGACGTATCGGTTGCCGTCTGGTGCAATGGCCATGTCCCACATCGGGATGCGGGATGTTCCTGTTTCAGTCATTCGAAGTCTTTTGAAATTGGACTTCATCGAAATATTTGGACTGCTTACTTTGAAAAGATGTGCATGTTGAATTGGAGCATCCAATATGGATAAAAAGTTCCGGTCATTCGTTGACGAAGCGATAAGTGATGCCTGCTGAAAAACAGCTTTACTGCTGACACCTTTTGAACCAATGGTTCCAAGCACAACTCCAATTCTGTTGAAGTGAGTGGATTGACAAGAAGTCGCGTCAAGAACGAAGAAATCGCCGTTTGCGAGTACTGCCATCCCAATGGGCTTCGACAACATTACATTTTTTCTGTTCGCAAGACTGCGATTGGTATTCACCAGATTGCCTGAAGTGTCGAACATAAAAACACTTGGACCTTCGCGCTCGAGCACATAGATTTCATTTGCGCCATTAATGCCAATAGCTATAGGATCTGAAAAAGGCACTGAAGTTCCATTGAACCAGGAAATGTATCGTCCATTCTGATCGAAGATATCCACTTGTTTTCGACTGCCATTGAGCACATAACAGAAGCCTTTGGAGTCCACCACGAGTCCACGCACGTCATCAATCTGTCCGAGTGACGAACCTTTTTCACCAAATGTGCTTGCGTTTCCTTTTACAGGTTTCCGGATAATTTTTCCGTAGCCAGCGTCATATATATAGAGATTATCATTTTCGTCAAAAGCGAGTTGAGTCGGATTCTGAAATGCAATGGTGCCAGTTTCAGTCTGTAACATTTGAAAGGATTCCAGCAATTTTCCGCTATCATCGAATGATGAAATGGCCTTGGTAGTGGCGTCGATGAAAGAAATCATTCCGGCTGAATTGATGGCTTGTGCCACAAATTTGCTTCCTGCGATAGTCTTTTCGGGCGAATTGCAAAAAAAATTATATTCCTGTGCCGAAGACGGAAATACAGCTAAAATCAATAATACAGAAACCAGAAATGTCCTGGCGGCTGACTTTTTAGTCATAGATTGGGTGTAGTTAGGCTCCTAAAGTACAAAAAAATGAAATTGACAGAAAAATGATCACTTCTGAGTGTTGGATCGACCGAGCTTCATAAAGTACTTTTCAAAATATTCATAGACAAAATAGCTGACAATAAGTGTGCTGATAATGGACACTCCAACTTGAACAAAATCAGGAAAATGATAAAGGTGATTACTGCAGAATGTGAAAGCAAGGAGGGTTAGTTTGAAAATGATTGGGTGCAACAAGTAAACAGAATAACTCGCCTCACCTAAAAATGAAAATATACGGTGCAGAAAGGATGGCAATTTGAGGCTGAGTTTGAAGAAACTAAAACAAATAAGAAAACAGCTCATGGTAAAAATGAGTCGGTTTGAATCGGTCACGAGCTGAATGGGATCTCCTTTCACCGGATAAAAGATGAAAAGTAGAAGACCTGTAATTAAAGCACCAATTGCAAAAGTTTGATGGAAATTTCTATGTTGAAAAAACAGACCAATCAGATAACCGCCCAAAAAGAGAAACACCTGATTCAAAGGATGAATGTAGTTTTTCCATTGTTCACTGATTGGCAACTGATCGTCGAGTTTGTAGAAGGCAAAATAAAAATATAAACCGAAGATGATACACGAGAGTGCGATCATGATTGGTTTATATGACTTCGTAAAAAGAATGAAGAATGGAAAAAAAGCATAAAAAACAAGCTCATTTCCGATCGACCAAATGCCGGGAGAGAAATAAGCATCCCATTTGACAAAGCCGAATAAGCCTGTCAGATTTAGAAACAACTTAAACAAATCTGGCATTACTCCACTTAAGAGAATTGCTGCAATAGTGGTGAGCCAAAGCAGTGGAAAAATCCGAAATATTCGTTTTTTGACAAATGCTTTGATGTCAAGCCACGAAGGTTGCATTTTGTTGAAATAGACAAAATAGAGTGTCAATCCACTCAGAACATAAAAGATCGAAACGCCATAAATACCGACTCTTCCCATAAAAGAATCCGAGGAAATTTTCCCGGACGTCCAGGATAAATGATGGTATGCCATGATGCCGAAAGCGGCGAGTCCACGCAGATAATCAAGGTTGTAAAGTCTGTTCATAGTTGGTCGTACGATGCCTGAATGTGCGAAACGAATATAAGAGCTTGTTCAAAATTTTATCAATTGGATTGTTATGGGCCTTTTCAGCGCATACTTCGTTATTTTTTTTCTCAATAGAAGGAGCTATTCAGAAAGAAAAATGCCTCATTTGCACTAAAAATGCCTTATATCAATCTCAATCATAAAATCTTAAACAAGCTCTTAGTAGTCGATGAATTTTTCAAAGTTTGCTTTTCAAAGGATCCACTTGGTTCGCTTCTACAAACAATCAGGCACCATCTGAAAAGCAGACAGTGCCTGATATTGAACAAGCGATAGTTCGGCTCGTTGCTCAGTTTAAATTACATCATCTATTGTTCTGAAACCTCTGTTCCTTCCGGATATTCAACAGAATAACTCAAACTGATTTTTTTACTTTCGTTCGGTTTCACTTTTATATTCCATAGAAGTTTGCCATAGACCTCATCATAGTCAGCACCACTCTTATCGAGCATTTTGACTACAATTTCTTTGCGACGTGTCAACGGAATCTGATCGAGAATTTCGATTTCGATCGGTACTCCTTTGTTGTTTCTGATCGTAGTTTCATATGCATAAGTATCTTTCTTGATTCCACTGAGCAATTTGCTGGAAGTTTTGTTTGCGACACGAAGACGTTTGACTACAATCCTTTCATCTCGCCCTAAGGAAATCATCAATGTGTCAGCGGTGATTTGAGGATTGATTTTTACCTGACCGACATAGGTGTCACCGAAGAAAATATTCGCATCACCTGTCAATAAATTGTACTTGCCATAATCAGTAATTCGTGCAATCAGGAAGGCCGCAGGATCCAGTTTTGGCACTGCATGATATTTATATGTTGCCGGAATACTCATATTCTTCATTCGCACGATGTGCTCTTTGTTGTCCGAACGAATGGTCTGTTTAGAATCAATTTCGAATTCAAGTTGAATGTCTTCTTCGCCGGATTCTACAGTAAGATTGAGTGGAGGTGAAGGCAACACTGATGGTATAAGATTGTCCATTCGTTCTGCCTGCATCATATTGGTGATCATTCCATCACTTGAAATATTATTGAATCGATAAGTGACATATTCAAAATACTTTGGTGTCATCAATGGTCGATTGTTATTCAAACTTGGATTGGATGTTGAAACGATAAGTTTCACGTCTTTCCAATCACTTCCTGTATTCTGATAAATTCTCGCTTTGTAAGTCATATCGACAGGTTGAGTGGTATTCTCCACGTGAACATCATACATCGGTGCCCAGCCTGCTGAATTTACCAGGTAGGAGCATAAAATTTGAATGCTTTCGGATTTATCGGAAGAAAAACTCAGAACAATTTCTTTTGCGGGGTCAGTTTTTTTCGTTCCCATATCAGCCAGTTGATTCGTAAATTTTGTATGTCTTTCTGTGATTGATTCATCTCGAAGCATCAGATCAAATAATTTTTTTTTGAGTTCTGAAGTGCGCGTGCGATAGAGGTCTGTCATGGCACTCATGTCAGCAGGTTTGTAACCTTCCTTCGAATTCACAGGCGATAAAAGAGCATTGATGAGCTCTAATTCACCTGCATACACTGAACGCTCTTCCTGAATCCATCTCGCTTCATTGTAAAGCACTTTGATTGAATCCTGCAATCTTTCTGCTTTCGGATCTTTTTTTGGAGCATTTTCTTCCGTGAAATAATTTACACGAACACTCGCAGATAACAAATTCGCATCTCCTTTGACAGAAACCTGAAGACTTTGATCCGTCATCTGAAGAGTCACGCTGCTCAATACAATTTCAGAATTTCCGGCGGGTATTGTGATTGTGGCAATCCGAGTTTCTTTTGCAAGATTCCGATAAACACTGACTTCATTCACCTTGGAGGAGGCGCTGATTTCTTGCGCATGTGTTGAAAAGCCGATTAGGCAAAACAAAATAATGGCGACGGTGATTTTTTTATTCATTTCTGTTGCTTTATGGATGTAAAATTATTTGCACTTGGCGGCATCAAAAAGCTGAACATCGCGAATCGCTTAGTTGACTTGGTGAACAGGATAGATGAGTAAGGATGAAAGAAATCCACGCGGTTTTCAGCGCATGTTATTTCAGGGTAAAATTGAACTTAGTCAGAGTTGATTTCGAATTGGCGAAAGACACTTTTGACAGAGCAAATGATCTAATAAGGTCACTTTTTGTGCGCGATTCAAAGCTAGAAATGAAGGCTATATCCTATGTTTACTGCGGAATGAGGAAAATTCAATGTCAGAAATACTTCATCGCTTTAGCCATGATGCTTCTGCATGGTCTGAATGCGGTTTGTCAATCGAATTCGACGAGGATGAATCAACAGATGATGCAAAACAATGTGAGTGTTCGTGATTCTCTTTTGGTGTACCTTGATTCAGCCAGGGCTATTGCACAGACAAATCCGATGAGTTCACTTCAGTTGTACAACAAAGTGATCGAAATTGCCATTCGGCGTAAAGATGTTTTACATGAAGCGATGGCGTATATGAGTGAAGGAAACATCCGGCACGGATTGGGGCAACAAGAGATCGCCATTTCTACTTATGAAAAAGGATTGAATGCTTTGAGTCGTCATGAAGTTCCTGGCAATAATGCGGAGAACAACAAACAAGAATTGAAAGTGCAATTTGATACTCGATTGCATTTAGCGGCATCATTAGAAAAATTGAAGAGGTACGATGAAGCTTTAAGAGTACTGGAAAATTTGAGTGCCAGCCAATTCGTTTTTATAGAAAAAAGTAAACGAGATGAATTGAGCAGACGCATAGCAAACATTCATTCGAAGAATGGAAAATTGAATGAGGCAAAAACATTGTTGAATAAAATTCTGGAAGAGGAACGATCGGATAAACGCACATTTGATGAAATTGAAACGTTGCTTGTTCTGGGCGAAATTGCTGAGCAATCGGGAGATAGCGAAGCTGCAATCCGATATTACCAATTGTCCAAGAAATTGTCGGATTCTTCAGGGAACAATGACCAGGAAATTAGAAGCAACAATTCTTTATCGTCGCTTTATAGAACGCAACAAAATTTTTATCAGGAAATTATTACGAGGAATGACAACATCCAGTTGAATCAACAATCCAATAACAATTCTGCTATTCAAATGGAGAATATGGAAATTGGAAACGCATATCTCAACAGTAACAATTTGCCCAAAGCGGAGGAGTACATTCAAAACAGCGTTAATCTTTTAGTTCAAGAAAGAAATTCGATTCAAGACGGTGCGTCAGCTGATACTTTTTCAATTCATCCATTGCAGTATCGAAGTGAAAAACTGCAAATTGGTGCAGACGCATACAAACGTCTGGCGGAAGGTTTTTTGAAGCAGAATGAATTACAAAAAGCGGTTGAATATTTTAAGGAATATTCGAAGATGCAGGACAGTGCCGATGCAGAACGCAAGCTTGAGATGACCGTTGCACTTGAGCTTAGTGCTGGATTTGGTCGAGATCAGCAAAGGATTGAATTGTTGGAGAAGGAACGTGAATTGTCCGAAAAATCAATGAAAGTTTTGCAACAGGATAGGGATCAGAAAGATGAGCAAGTGTTCAATCGCAATTTGATCATTGGAGGTCTGGTGTTTTTCGTGTTGCTGATGGTGAGTGCCGGAATATTGATGGTGCGGAACGTTAAGGCACGACGCACAGCGGATAAACTTTTGGCATTGCAATCGCTTAGTGGACAAATGAATCCACATTTCATATTTAATGCGCTCAATTCAGTCAATGAATACATTTCTCAGAACGACGAAAGAGCAGCTAACAGATACCTTAGTTCGTTTTCAAAACTCATGCGTCAGGTCATGGATGATTCCAGGCACACGTTTATTTCATTGCAGGACGAACTGGAGATGCTTCGTTTGTATCTGATTCTTGAGCATTCCCGTTTCAAAGATAAGTTTGAATATGAGTTGAGTATTTCTGATCAATTGAAGGATAGTGATTATGAAATCCCACCTATGTTGATTCAGCCATACCTGGAAAACGCCATCTGGCATGGATTGCGTTATCGCCAAAGTTCAGGATACCTGGTAATTAATTTTAGTGTGAAGAACGAGAATCTTCTCATTGAAATTACAGATGATGGAATTGGCATAGAAAAATCAAAACAACTCAAAACACATAATCAGAAAAAACAGAATTCACTCGCCATGAGAAATATTGAAACCCGAATTCAATTGTTGAATGAAATTTATAAGTCATCCATTAGAATTGAAATTGCCGAAGCTTTTCCAGGTAATGAGTACCCGGGAACCAAAGTCATCATGCGAATTCCACAGCGAAACAGCATATTGAATTAACCTTTGACAATTGACCTTTGAAAATTTACCATTGGATATGAATGCCATCATTGTAGACGACGAAACCACCAGCAGAAAAGTCCTTCGCGACTATATCACTAAATACTGTCCCGATTTGAAGGTTATTGGTGAAGCGGAATCTGTTGCGACTGCAATTGTTGCAATCAGGAAATTGGTTCCGGATATTGTTTTTCTGGATGTCGAAATGCCTGGAGGTAATGGTTTTGACTTGTTGGAACAACTACCGGAGATAAACTTCGAAACAATTTTTGTAACTGCATATGATCATTATGCATTGCAGGCGCTGAATTATAGCGCTGCTTATTATTTATTAAAACCTGTCAGCATCGACGACTTGGTTGTGGCTGTGGACAAGGTGAAGAAGAGTCTTACGAAAAATGATGGAGCCATGCATACGCGGGTGATCCTGGAGAACAATCAAACAACGGGTTTACAGAAGAAAAAAATTGTTCTACCGTTGATGGAAGGTTTTGAAGTAGTCAAAATAGAAGACATAGTGTGCTGCGAAGCTCACGATAATTTTACTGATTTTTATTTTGTTTCTAAATCAAAAATGATGATTTGTCGCACGTTAAAATTCTATGAAGAATTGTTGGCGGAATCAGCTTTTTTGCGAGTACACAAATCACATCTCATCAACCTTGAGCATGTTTCCAAATACGCGAAAGGGAAGGGCGGCGTGATCACCATGACCAATGGCATGGAGATATCCGTATCACCTCAGAAGAAGGATTTATTTCTGGAGCAATTTGAACGCGGCCGGTGAATTAGTTTATCGGATTAACGGGTTATGCCGCGGGTGCTTGAAAACACAAAGATTCGCAAAGGAATTTCACACAAAGGCCACAAAATTCCCATGCCATGCTTTGATTATTGATGAATCTATATTATCCATCCTACAATTTGATGGGTTCCATAAATACAATAGGCATCAGATCGATGAATTTCCGTTTTGCTTCTATATTGAAAGAAACAAAAAACTTCGCTCCGCTGCGCTTTGTGTTCTTGGTGAAGCCGAAGGCTCTAAAAACCAGGATCAGTATAACGAGACCGCTGCAAAACAGAAAACTTTTGATTTCATAAATCTGTGTCCGCTTTTTTCGGTAATTCGTC
>JANOVT010000240.1:0-6826 GCA_031417525.1 Flavobacteriales bacterium
TCAATCGACTGCAAACACAAAATTATGCGGAAAAGTTTCCAAACTGGGTTACCAATTGGAACAGCAATGGAACCATAAACTACAACCACACTTACAAAGAAGATCATCGTGTAAGTATGATGCTTGGAAGCGAAATTCAGAAATCAACCACACGCGGGTACTCGCAGATTAAGTACCCGTTGTTGACAGCCTTGCCAACTCCAAGTGAAGTAAGTCGCGATACAGTGACCGCCCAATATGGCAACGCATTTTCAGAAACAATGACGTTTTCAAGCTTTTTCGCACGTTTCAATTATTCCATCGCTGATAAATATTTTTTTCAACTCGTAACTCGTGCTGATGCATCATCCAAATTCGGAGATGATACAAAGTGGGGAACATTCCCATCACTTTCTGCCGGCTGGATTCTCAGTGAAGAAAAATTCATGGACAACGTCAAAAAGGTGAACTTCCTCAAGTTGAGAGCATCGTGGGGTATCACAGGTAATGCCGACATTCCAAGAGATGCACAATATGAAAAGTGGGCATTGAGTTCTGGCGGTTACAACGGTTTACCTTATCGGTATCAGACGCAACTCGGAAATCGAAGTCTTCAGTGGGAGTCTTCCAATATTATGGATGCCGCTTTGGAGTTTGGCCTTCTCGGCGACAGAATTACAGGGACATTATCAGTTTATCGCAAGAACACGAGCAAGGTTTTGTTACAATATAATGTGCAGACAAGCACCGGATTCAGCAGTGTATGGTCAAATGCTGGTGAAATCAGAAATCAGGGAATTGAATTTAGTATCCATTCTAACAACCTCGATTCAAAGCGCAAATTGCAATGGTCTACTGATTTGAACATTTCAAGAAACTCCAATAAAGTCATCAGCATCGGAGAGTTTACACCTGATGCATTAAGTGGTGGAACGAACGACTCACGCGTGCAGATTGACAAGCCTGTTGGATCCTTCTACCTTGTTCAATTTGCAGGAATCGACAAAGAGAGCGGCCGACCAATGTATTATGATCTGAATGGAAAAACGACTTATAACTACGACCTGAACAATCGTCAATACGCCGGTGCAGGTCTACCAAAAGCATACGGTGGATTCACGAATAATTTCTCTTATAAAAATTGGGGTCTTTCTGTATTTATGGTTTACAGTCTTGGCTCAAAAATCTTTGATTCATCGGGTAAACGTCAGATGGGCGTTGTCACTGACTGGAATATGCGGACTGATCTTTTCGATCGCTGGCAGGAACCTGGTGATGATTCACAATTCGCACGACTGACTTTGAATGAAAACACTTACGGACTACAAACAGGAAATCCATGGTGGAACACCACTTTGTTTATCTACAAAGCAGATTATCTGAGAATGAAAAACATTTCGCTTTCATACAATTTCAAAATGAAAGAAAAAAGCGCTATCCGTGGTCTGAGTCTTTCCGTTGCTGCATCTAACCTTTTCGTGATCACGAATTTCCCAGGACTCGATCCTGAACTTGTACGTGACTTTGAAAATGCGCAGGACAGAAATCTAAGTCCTAATGTGACTTACCTTACACCTCCTCAAGAGCGTAGTTTCTACTTAACTATCAGTGCTAATTTCTAATCCAACACAGTACAATCCCATGAAAAAGATTTTCACCTTGATTTTGCTAGTGAGTATTGGACTTGGCTCATGTAAAAAATGGCTCGATCAACCACCAACAGGTTCATTGCGCGAAGACTTGTTCAATACGGCTTCAGATGCACAAGAAACACTCAACAGTTGCTACGATGCATTAGCAAACCTGTATGATGGCCGCATACAATCTATGTCAGAACTTTTGTCCGACAACTTGAATCAACCTAATACCAACAACGATCTGAAGTCTGTTTTTGCAAGACAAACGACCTTCTTCAATTCGACTTCAAACAAAGTGTATCAGGATCTCTACACCGTAATTTGGAGATGCAATACTTTGATCGACAATATTGATCTGATCACAGATATTCAGACAAGCGAAAAGGACAGATTGGTTGCTGAAGCTCGTTTCCTCAGAGGCTATTGCCATTGGGCAGCAGTGAAACTTTGGGCGCAACCGTACGGGCATACTCCGGGCAGCACGCATCCAGGAGTACCGATTCGCGAAGTAGCCGCTGCAGATCCATTGCAAAGAAGTTCAGTGAAAGAAGTCTATGATTTCGTCATTGAAGATCTTCAATTTGCACACGACAATCTTCCACAGTCAAATGGAGTTTATGCATCCAGACTGGCCGCGGCAGGCGTTCTAGCGAACGTCTATTTCCTGATGAATGATTTTCAAACAGCGGTTTCTTATTGCGATGAAGTGATCAATTCCAATCAGTTTACATTGCTCGAAGACTTCGAACGTTTTCCTGATATTGAATTCGAACAAAACACTACGAGTGAATTTGTTTTTGGTACTGTTTCGAAATATTACCGAGTTGGTTCAGATACTGTTCAGGATCGTCGATGCGGATCATTCGTTACGAACTTCCAGAAAAGCAATGGAATTGCCGAGTTAATGCTAAGTCAGAGTTTTCTTGACTTCATCAACCTAAATCCGGCGGATCAAAGAAAAACAGCCTGGGTTGAAGAAGAGAACAGTCGCGGTTTCCTGAAAAAAGTATCAGGCAGCGATCTCTTCAGTGTGCCGATTGTGCATCTGACAGAATTAAAACTGGTGCGCGCTGAATCATTAGCAGAAATTGGAAGTGATCTTGCAGGAGCAATGCAAGATTTGAACGATATTCGTCTTCGTGCTTATGGCCCGGGAAGTGAAATAGATGCCAATTCAAACGCTGATCAAATCATTAACGCAATAAGAACAGAATACCGGATTGAAACAATTGGTGAAGGCAAATGGGTGGAACAATTAAGAAGACGCGGAGTAATGGGTGAAAGTATTTTCATTCGTAATGCTCCTTACGATTGTCCGGGTATGGCCATTCAATTTCCGAATGCTGAATCAACAGTGATCGGATTCCAGTTGAATCCGGAAGGAGGATGTAATTAATATTTTCAGTACCAAAAAAATGAAAATCAAAAAAATACTTTTAGTAACGCTTGCAATTGGCTCGTTGCTTTATGCGTGTAAACCAGATCTGAAAGGATCTCTTGGCGATCCGGCAGATAAAGTTGCGGGTATGTCTGGGGATTGGCAATTGACGAATTTTGTTCAGCAAGATCCAAACAATCCAATCAGAGAAGAACGCGACCTGAGCGAATTTTATATTGTAGATGGACAAACTCCATACAATCTTCATTTCGGCACTGACAAGACTTATGACGTCATAGAAGGTCCCGGCAGGAACTATTTTGGAAATGGAGGTACATGGGCTTTTGACAACGACGAATTTCCATCTTACCTCTACCTCTACTCTGATCCGGATACATTAGTGCTTACTCTTGGCAATGTCGTTCGTCCTGCTGATAATTTATTGAGTTTCGAACTCTCTAATTTTTGCATTGACGGTGTGACAAGTGCCCGCACAACAACCGCTGTTTACAAATTCAATTTCAACCGTATCAATTAATTCAGATGATGAAAAAATACCTTTTGATATGTTCGATCGTTTGTCTGTTTTCTGCTGAAAGTTTCGCGCAGGCAGCTTATATCTTGCCATCACCTACCGGAAAAAGTGATACGATCACTTTATATATAAACGTTGCACAGACTACAGATGGCGTAAGTAACAATGCACTAAACGCTGTTTTGAATGCTCACCCGGATGAAGATGTGTATCTCTGGACATGGGCACCGGCTGAACCTACCGTAGGAAATGGTGCCTGGTCAGGCTCGAATTCTGCTTTGAAAATGACCAAAATTAGCGACAAGCTTTATTCCATCCGTTTTTTGCCAACAGCCTTCTATGGTGTAGACGCCACAACTTTTTTTTCACTGGGAATCAATTGCCTTGCAAAACTACAGAATGGAAATGCATACCCCGTCGACGAGTTCGGTGGTGAATGCAAAACAGAAGACCTACATATCACAGTTATTCCAAGATTATGCGATGAGCTGTATTGCACCTTCCCTGAGGTAGGCAAAACAAGTGATTTTGTTTCGATCACTTATGATAACACACAGGAACCAAATCCTGCTATGCAAAACCTTGATCCAAATAGTGATGTTTATTTGTTTCTGCGGGTTGAGCAAAGCGTTTTTAATGCATACAACGTCACCACTCCAACTTTGGCAACTACAAATCCGGCTTTAAAAATGAAGCCTGTAGCCGGTAAGCCCGGATTTTTCCGACTCACCATTTTGCCTCAAGACTTTTTCGCCGATATCGTTCCAGAAACCTTTGACATGAAGCTGCTTAAGTTCTATGCTCTGAAACCTGGTTATATCTATAATGGGACGGCACCTTATCAGTCGTTCACTTTTTTAGATTGTGACTAAGATATTTTTTCATACCTATTCCATCTTAAAGCTTTCTATCACAATCTAATCTTTTCCTTTAAATCAGTATCCGGGGTTTTGACTAAACAAAAAAAAATCAGACATAAGATCTCATCATCCTGCCATCCTATTTTTTACCACATGAATAAAAACCTGAGTACAATTTTCTTCGCATCCTGTGTATTGATTCTTGGTGCATGCGCAGCAAAAAAAGCTGCTGTGCTATCCCAGACTGACGCTGATCGCGCTTCGGCCAAGTTTCCGGGTGCTACGCTCGCATCACTCAATGAAGGCAAAAAACATTATGAAGATAATTGTGGCAAATGTCATGGCTTGAAAAAACCTTCTTCTGAAAGTGAAGCCGGTTGGAGAAAAATTGTACCCGACATGGCTCAGAAAGCCGAAGTTGACGCAAAAACAGAAAACCTCATTTTGCAATATGTGGTAACGATGGGAAGTGCAACAGCATCGAAATAATGTGATCGACTTCAATACAGCGCATCTGACTATCTTGTAAGGGCAGAAAATTTTCTGCCCCTTCGAAATAATTGACCCGCATACTAAACTTACTTCCAGCCGCGCAAAAACTCATCCACCTTCATTCGTTTTTTCCCTTCCAATTGCAAATCCGTGATTGAATAATTTCCATCACTGCAAGCAAATTTCAAAAACGTTTTTCCATCCGTTTCCCAGGGTGTTTTCAACGTTTCAGCGAAATTCTTTTCTCCCATGAAAATTTTCAAAGTCTTGTCGCGAAGCATTGTCCATGCCGCAGGATAAGGCGATAATCCACGAACGAAATTGTGAATTGTATCCAATGACTGATTCCAATCAATTCGACAATCTTCCTTGAAAATCTTAGGAGCATGAATGATTTGTTCACCATCTTCAACTAATTGCTGTTGAGATATCGCATCCAATTCACTTTTCGAAATAGCATTGACTGCATCTAGCAAAGTCTCTGCTCCGAGGAGCATCATACGATCGTGCAATTCGCCTGCTGTTTCATTCTCCCCGATTGGAATGACCTTTCTTCTTAAAACTTTACCCGTATCAATTTCATGTTGCAGAAAAAAAACAGTGACGCCCGTTTCTTTCTCTCCTTTGATGATGGCCCAATTGATAGGTGCTGCGCCTCTGTATCTAGGTAATAAAGAACCATGCAGATTCACAGAACCCATTGGTGGCATCTGCCAGACAACTTCAGGGAGCATGCGGAATGCAACGATCACAAATAAATCAGCATGAAAAGACGCTAATTCATTGATGAAATTTTCATCCTTCAATTTCAATGGCTGAATCACCGGTATATTTTTCTCAAGCGCATACTTCTTGACCGCACTCATCTGCAACTGTTGGCCTCGACCGGCTGGTTTGTCGGCAACAGTAACGACAGCACAAATTTCATGGTTGCTATTGTAAAGCGCATCGAGGGAAGCAACGGCAAATTCCGGTGTACCCATGAAGATGATCTTTAATCTTCTCATGCGATTTCAAAATACTGAGAAGATTCCATCTTCGTGGATATCAGTTTGAAATAGTATTTCCCCTGCGGCAATGAAGTGCAATCGACATCCAGTGCATGTTTTCCGATTTCAAAATCCCGCTGAAAAATATCTAACACTTTTTCATTCAACTGATTAAAGACACTGAGTGAAAGATTGGTATTCTCCTGAAGCGAAACTTCGAGTGACGCGTGTTTCGGGTCTTTCCATACGACCTTCTCACCAATGGTTGGATAGATGATTTTGTGTTTTGATTTACCTAAAATCAGAAGCAGCCTTTTGTACAATACATACACCAGGAGCAGTACGGTAAAAACCAAAAGCACATCCTGTAATGTTTCAAGCATATTCTTCATTCTTCTTTCCTTTATCTTCTGAATTTATTTGTTGAATTTTATCACACCTCAAAGTGAGATAATACCTTCGATAGCTGCTGCTTGTTTGTATCGGTCAAAGATTGAATCTGCATCAAGCATCATTTCACGCACGGTCACGCTGGTGTATTTGCCATGAGCAGACAAGCGTTCTTTGAACTCAGCACTTTCACCAAAAATTAATTTCAATTGTGTAATCCTTACTTCATCTGTGGGCAAAATAAACTTAAACATAAAAATACTTGGCCACCTGTGAATTTCATTCAGCCGTATGCGCAATCGCTCAATGTTTTCATCATCCATATATCAGCTACTTACATTTCGCGCGAAGATAATTGCACCCTACCCAATGTCGATCGATCGTTTTGGAAAAGCAAAGCTCCCGGCGGGAAGCATTGTACGATCCAACAATTGAAATCATGAAATCAATTCTGAACGCAAGAAAACACTCCAAAACCGGCGCATCCTCTCTCTCTTCTCACCTCTCACCTCTCACCTCTAGATTAGAAACTGAGGCTCATCCTAAGATTGATCCTTCGCCCCGTG
>JANOVT010000241.1:0-15084 GCA_031417525.1 Flavobacteriales bacterium
GAAGGTGCATGAAAAAAGAGTGCGGGATATGATGGCGAAATTGTTTGCTCCAACCAGTGTCAAAGTTTAAATCGCAAAATCCTTTTTATCGATCGCGTAAACAAAATTCAAACTATACGCTTCGCCCGGAAAGTTGATTTCGGATTCGCCGATTTTTACACCACCGATTTTCGCCATAGCAAGTTGTGAACGTTTGTTGCCGGCGCCTACTTCGAAGATCACCCGGTCGACTTGAGTAAACGCATTTTTCAACATCACTGTTTTTAGAGATCTATTATACAAACCACCCCAATATTTTCTTGCGAGAAATGTGTATCCTATTTTCACTTCGTTCCTATCTGAATTCCATTCATAATAGCGCGAACAACCAATCACATCACCGGTAACTGTATCACGCACAAGCAAAGCACCTTTCGAATCTATTCCTTCATCAAAAAAATGGCGAAACACTTCTTCCTTGTATCGGAATTTGTTGGGGTGTTGTTCCCAGATGAGAGGGTCGGATGCAACGGAGAAGAGCGCTTCAAAATGGTCAGCAACCAATGGTTCAATGCAAATCAACGCATCACTTAGCTGTGGCTGTAAAAAATCCATTTTGAAAATCCAATTTTAATCTGAGAGCACATCCGCAAACGCAGTATAATTTTTATCCGCATCAAATCTCTTCTCATACAACATTCTGCTTTTTTGTCGCATCGCAATCAAGTTGTCGCTATGCGTCATCAACTCATTCAAAACCGCATCCAATTCACTGTTGGTAAATTCAACCGAGAGCAATTTTCCGGTTTCACCTTCGATGACTGCTTCGGGCGTTCCATTCGCTGCCGTTGCCAACATAGGAATGCCATGCGAAAGCGCCTCCATGATGGTAACTGGTAGTCCTTCAACAATGCTTAAGTTGACGAATAAATCCACATGATGTTCAGCCAGAAATTTTCGAACTTCAGCATTCGGTGTTTGTCCTTTGTATCGAAAAATAATATTTGGAGACGTGCCGGATTCGATTGCTCTTTCCTTTAGTCTGCCATCTCCGAAATGAATCCATTCTACCTCCCGATCAAGTCTGGAAAGTGCTTCACCCAACAAATGAATGCGCTTGTTTTCATCAACACCGGAACAGGTGACAATGACAAAACGATCATCCGTAATTTCTGGATTTAATCCAAAGTCTTTGACACCGAGATAAGCAACTTCCACACTTTTAATCGCCGGATATTTTTGCTTTAGATAATTTTTACCATGTTCCGATATTGAATAGATCACGTGGACATATTCCTGTTTGAAATTACGGAAAGGCAAAATTCCCACGCGATCATTCAGCAGGCCCCAGTCCTCATGGTACAAATCAATTGCATGAGCGCGGCTGACAAATTTGTCGATCAATCCGCGTGATTTCAGAATGGACAAACAAAGAGCAGACGCACTGAACCAATACGAGTAAAAAACAACCTCTTCCGGCTTCAGATTTTTGCGCTTCATAAAATCCATCAGACCATTACCTAAAGCATACTGTGTTGTATAAATAGAAAAAAACCATTTCGCATTTTTCAGAAACCAGAACTTATCATGTACTTTTTTCAATTCGTAAAAAAATGCCGAGAAGTAACTTTTCAGTGCATCCGTTTTACTGGGAAGCGATGGAATTTGCTGATTCAAGTTGATGACCTCGACATTGGGCGGAAGTTGAAACGTAATGACATCATCCTTACTGAAATGATCGTGCGGATAGATATAAACCTTTTCGAATTTTTTTGCTAAAAACTCAAGTTCGTGCGCAACATATTGCTCCCTGTTGAGGTAAGGAAACTGCTTTGTGAGAAAAATGAGGCTTTTCTTTTTCATAAAATCTTGCGCGGCGTAAAACTAGTGGAATCCCGATCTTCACAAGAGGTAACTAAAAACATGAAGGATGTTATGTGAAAATTGGAGGATATTATCGCAGATTTGCAACTGAATTCAGCGCCGGTTTTCGTTTGATGTTGCCGGTCTCAAATTTCAACCTATGTCTAAAATAGAAATTAAAGTTCCCTCACCGGGAGAAAGTATCAGCGAAGTCATCATCGCCAACTGGTTGGTGAAAGATGGCGATTATGTAGAAAATGGTCAGGTTGTCGCGGAAATCGACAGCGACAAGGCCACGCTCGAACTTTCTGCGGAAGCAAGCGGCACGATCACGATAAAAGCACAAGCAGGCGACACTGTTGCCGTTGGTTCAATAGCTTGCGAAATCGATACGTCTGCAGCGAAACCCGCCGGAGCTGCGCCTGTTGCCAAAGAAGAGAAAAAAGCAGAACCTGCGAAAGCGGCTGCACCTGCAGTAGCCAAAGCAGAACCGGTGGCAGCAGAAAAATCTTACGCCTCAGGAACACCTTCTATTTCTGCCGCGAAAATCATGGCCGAAAATGGCGTTGCATCCACTCAGGTGAATGGAACCGGCCCGGGCGGCCGCATCACCAAAGGCGATGTCATTTCGGCTATGGCTTCTGGTTTTGATACCGCCGCAATCACTCAACGCGTAGGCGAAAGAACCGAACGTCGCGAAAAAATGTCAAATCTCCGCAAGAAAATTTCGGAGCGTTTGGTGAGTGTGAAGAATACCACGGCCATGCTAACGACATTCAACGAAGTGAACATGAAACCCATCATGGATCTTCGTGCGAAATACAAAGATGCTTTCAAAGAAAAGCATGGTGTTGGTGTTGGCTTTATGTCCTTCTTCACCAAGGCTGTCAGCGAAGCGTTGTTCGCATTCCCTGCGGTGAATGCACGCCTTGAAAATGGTGAAATCGTTTATCATGACTACACCGATATTGGTATCGCAGTTTCAAGTCCAAAAGGCCTGATGGTTCCGATCATCCGCAATGCGGAAATGATGGGACTTGCGGACATTGAGCGCAGCATCGGTGATCTGGCAAAAAAAGTGCGCGATGGAAAAATCACGGTAGATGAAATGCAGGGAGGAACATTTACCATTACCAATGGAGGTGTTTTTGGCTCAATGCTTTCAACTCCTATCATCAACCCGCCACAAAGTGCGATCCTTGGAATGCACAACATCGTGGAACGACCGGTGGCAGAAAACGGACAGGTTGTTATTCGCCCGATTATGTATGTGGCTCTCAGTTATGATCACCGCATCATCGACGGAAGAGAAAGCGTGAGCTTTTTGGTAAAAGTGAAAGACATGCTCGAGAATCCAGAGCGTATGTTGTTTGGTGGAAGAACTGCGGAGGAGATATTATTGGGACTCTGATCATCAGGTTCGAATTTCTAAACCTACATACTTTTGTTATGAGAATTTTCTTGACTTCCATTTTGTGTGCAATCACAAGTATGCTCTTCAGTCAATTTACAGGAACATACATTCTCAACACCAGCAACACCCAAACATTGCAATCTTTTCTTGCAGACATGACAACTGAAGGGGTTAGCGGCCCAGTCAAAATTTTGTTGGAAGAAGGAACCTACATTCTTTCTGGGACATTGGATCCAATACCAGGAACATCTACAGAAAATTACATCACAATACGACCTGTTGATCCAGTCGCAGATGCTGTGGTAATTAATACCAATGCTGACTTGATGATCAATCACCTCACGCTGGAACATCTTTCCATTTCCGATATGGGCAATGGCAGCGGAAATTCGAATGGTCTCAATTTCACCGACACACAATATTTTGTTGCAATGAATTGCACCTTTTTACAGGAAGAATCCAATTCAAATGCTCCTGTTCTAAATTTGAATACGATGGATGTGAATCTGTCATTTGATTCATGTGATTTCTATTTGAGCGCAAACAGTGGGATTCGTTTCTCCTTCGACGTTTACGACTTGCCGATTTATATCACCCATTCAAACTTTTTTAACGGTGGAAGAATCGAAGGAGCTGGATACTACAATGATTGCACATTCGACTGTTCCCCATGGGAAATGTTCGCTTACAGTCTAACCTCCAGCACATTTTGCATTGAAAATTTCACAACGATATTTACTGTTTTATACCTCACGAATAATACTTTTTATGGTGGGGTATCGTATGCAACAATGTCTCCGCAATTCATTGCAGCAACAGGCAACCTCTTCAATTTGAATCTGGAAATAGACTATTTAGATTATTTGTCATTTTCAGATAATGAAGTCACGGGAGAAACTAATGTCACTTTTTGCAACTATTCGTTGTTCGAAAACAATCATTTTGGTAGTTCATGTTATTTCGTATTCAGCGATTATGCAATTCTCAATAATAATGTCTTCGCTGGTGAGCTACTTGATATTAATTTATCCAACCTGAAGGCAACAAATAATTGCTTTAGCAGCAACGTCAGTATTTCTTCCATTGGTGCCAACATCTATTTCAATAATTTCAATACAAGTAGTACATTTATCTGCGATCCTTCTGCAAATGATATTGCTTTCAATAACATTTACAATGCACAATTTATCGATTGGACCTTGATGCCAATTCACGACAACAACTATTTCAACTCCGGGTACACTGCAGAAGATTTACAGAATATTTCCAATGACGCTCACCCCTACTTTTTTGATCCGATGTATGTTCAATCAGATAATGATTTGATCCTATCTACTAATCCAGAGCTAACCGGAAAGGCCCTCACAATCGGCACGAATGTCAACCTGGACATCTTGGGTATGCAACGACCATCCATGGCCACCATCGGTGCAAACGAAATCTGTTTGAATGAATTACCAGATAGCTTGCACTTGAATTGCTCCGAAGGACTCTATCTGGTACCCTGCAATACTGCCGGCTATCATTTCGAACCATCGGATCTCTTCAATTTCAACTGGAACCTGTCTTCTGATAACATAATACCATTCCAGGATACTACGATCTATTTGTATCATGATGATGTTATAATTGACAGCATACTTATTTTGACAAATGGCATTCCGATAGCGGAAATGAGTATCACTAACACCACCGGACTCTTGTTTCAATTTGAGAATATCTCAACCTGTGCAGCGACCTACCAATGGAGTTTTGGAGACGGAATATTCGACAACTCTTTTTCAACTTCTCACACGTATAGTCTGCCGGGAAATTATGAAGTGCAATTGATTGCAACGAATCAATTCGGTTCAGACACGACATACTCAAACATTGTTGTCATTGCAGACGAACTATTTGAAAATCGCTTTTCAAACCATTTCGCCATTTCACCAAATCCATGTAGCCAAAAATTTACCACAACAATTCCGTTGGGCATCCACACTTTTCGCATACTGGATAATTCAGGCAAACTGCAAACAGAACTTAGAATAAATTCACCCTATGTCACTGTGGACGTCAGCCATTTCGATCCGGGAATTTATTTTCTTCAATTGATCGGAAATAATAACCTATTTACGAGCAGTAAGCTTGTTGTGCTGCCGGATTGATTTCCCTTTCTATTTCGCTTATATGAGGTAATTAAGCTTATTGAAGGCTCAGCATTTCATCAGGCATACCTTTCCGATTCAGAATAGACTACTAAACACTTCCGACTTCACTTACCATTTTCACAACGCGAATTGAACGCCTTGATTCTTACCGTGTACAACATCCGGATTTCATAATACCATTTAATAGAGTTGTGAAATCGCATTTGATTGTGCCTTCCAAAATTTAAATTTTACCAAGATGAAAAAAGAACTCTTTGCCATTTTATTGACGGCATTCCTTTTCAATGCGTGTCAAGAAACCAAATCCAAAAGGTATTCGAATGATGAATCATTGTTGTATGCTCCACCGCCTTCAACGGAGGAACTTCATTCCCTGAAAGAACCCGAAATGAACTCGGAAGGTGCTTTATTTAAGGAAAGTGAAGTTGCAGAGGAAAAATCAAATATTTCAGACAAGGATGAAATTTATGACAACACGGAGGACTACGATCTGATCGTCGAAAACCCATACATGACGAGTATCGACGATCCGCTTTCAACATTTAGTATCGATGTAGACAATGCTTCTTACACAAATATGCGCCGCTATGTAGATCAGGGAATGCTCCCTCCGAAAGACGCGGTTCGAATTGAAGAATTCATCAACTATTTCGACTATGATTATCCACAACCAAACGACGAGGATCCATTTTCTGTCAACACAGAAATGGTGAGTTGTCCATGGAATAATGCGCATCAATTGGTAATGATTGGCTTGCAGGGTAAAGAACTTGATGTACGTGCAGCACCTGCAAGCAATCTGGTGTTTCTGGTGGATGTCAGCGGTTCCATGGAAGCTGACAATAAATTAGGATTGGTCAAAAAGGGATTGCAAATGATGGTGAATGAACTTGGTCCAAACGACAAAGTGGCAATGGTAACCTATGCCGGAGAAGCAGGCGTGGCGTTGAACTCTACCAATTGCAGCCAGAAATCGAAAATTCACAATGCTATTGAATCCCTTGGCGCGGGCGGCTCCACCAATGGTGCCGGCGGTATCATCAAAGCGTATGAACTTGCAATAGAGAATATGATCGCGGGTGGCAACAACCGGGTAATACTCTGTTCAGATGGCGACTTCAACGTCGGTGTGAGCAGCGATGGTGAGTTGGTCCGGCTGATTGAAGAAAAAAGAAAAACAGGAGTTTATATTACAGTTTGTGGTTTTGGAATGGGCAATTACAAGGACAACAAAATGGAGAAAATTGCAGACAACGGCAACGGAGCCTATTTCTATATCGACAATGAAAATGAGGCTAAACGCGTCTTTGTAACAGGACTTCGAAGCACTCTATTCACCATAGCGAAAGATGTAAAAATTCAAGTTGAATTCAATCCAGTCTATGTTTCCTCCTATCGCTTGATTGGATACGAAAACCGGAAACTCCGCAACCAGGATTTCACCAACGACTCTATTGACGCCGGTGAAATCGGCGCCGGACACACCGTAACGGCTTTGTACGAAATTGTTCCCGCCAATGGCCAGATCGTTTCGCATGATCTAAAATACTCGTCATTGACGACTAAAAACAATGCTAAGGCCGGGAATGAAGTCATGACGGTGAGTCTTCGATACAAAAAACCGGGAACCGAAACGAGTCGTCTCATCAGTCAGACTGTGACGAAAGATGAGCTGTCATCAACACTTTCTGATAACATGAAGTGGCTTAGTGCGGTGGCTTCATTCGGGATGATCCTTCGCGAATCTGAATTCAAAGGATCCGCATCACTGGCTCAGGTAAAAGCAATGTCATCGCTTGTTTCAGCAAAATTCATGGATGATTCCAAGAAGGAATTTCTCCAACTAGTAGAAAAAAGCGACAAACTTTTGGTGGCAAAAAAATAGGTGAATTCAACTTATATGAAGATGATGGCCGGAGCAAATCCGGCCATTTCTTTTTCGATGCTTTTTGATCATTCTTTGCAACTCATTGAAAAAAAACAATTGGTTCTTGAAGAATCGGCTATGCACACCTAATTTTACCCCGAAATCATAATTCTTAAGACCTGTATGGAAACGGCCCCTTCGATGTTCTCGCAATACTTCCCCATTGTAGTAATGGCGGTGGTAGCATTGGGTTTTGTGCTGACTACCATGGTGGCCACACACAACCTCGGGCCAAAACGTCCTACTGCCATTAAAGATGACACTTTCGAATGTGGAATCGAAGTAAAGGGCAATGCAAGGACACCTTTCTCTATTAAGTATTTCCTTGTGGCCATCTTATTTGTCTTGTTTGATGTAGAAGTAATTTTTATGTATCCCTGGGCAGTGAACTTTAGGGAGCTCGGAGTGTTCGGATTGTTGGAGATGTTCAGCTTCATGGGATTGATGATCGTCGGCCTGATTTATATCATCCGTCGCGGAGCATTGAACTGGGATTGAAGAGTGAACGAAGTAGAATAACAAATGTCGTTGTCATCGTACAATGACGAAAAGAAGAGAATGACAACATCAGTAGATATCAAAAGCGAACACCAGCCTGAAGGCCTTGAAGGCCAAGGCTTTTTCGCTACCAGTCTCGACAAAGTAGTCGGACTCGCACGTGCCAATTCACTTTGGCCGTTGCCATTTGCTACTTCGTGCTGTGGAATCGAATTCATGGCGACGATGGCATCTCATTATGATTTATCCCGTTTCGGAATGGAGCGACTTAGCTTCTCACCGCGACAAGCAGATCTTCTCATGGTGATGGGTACCATTTCCAAAAAAATGGGACCAATTCTTCGTCAGGTATATGAACAAATGGCTGAGCCAAAATGGGTCCTTAGTATGGGTGCATGCGCCAGCAGCGGTGGAATATTTGACACCTATTCCGTTTTGCAGGGAATTGATAGAATCATCCCGGTAGATGTTTACATTCCAGGTTGTCCGCCAAGGCCAGAACAGGTATTGGATGGCATCATGAAAATTCAGGAATTGGCAAAAGCCGAGGGTCGTAATCGCAGACAATCACCAGAATACAAGGCAATGCTTGCAAAATACGGATTGGAATAATTCACCATAGAAAAGAAGCACCTTGTAGACCACACCTCACAATAAAATATGCATCACGAAATACAACCATCAGCATCTACACCCATTGTGGAATTACACGATAAAGTGAAAGATGCTCTTCACACGAAGTTTGGTGCTGCTCTTCTCCGCTCACAAATTGATTATGACTTTCCTGTTTTTATCGTAGAAAAAAATTCCGCACATGAGTTGTTATCGTTTTTGAAAAATGATGATGGAATGAAATTCACTTTTTTGACGACGATGTGTGGTATTCATTTTCCAGAAAACAAAGGAGAAGAATTTGCGCTGATGTATCAATTGCACAACATGGAAAAAAATTGGCGCATTCGTATCAAAACTTTTATGAGCGCTGCGGATGTGAATATGCCGACTGTGACGGATATCTGGCTTACTGCAAACTGGATGGAAAGAGAAACCTATGATTTTTTCGGTTTTAAATTCATCGGCCATCCTGATTTGCGCAGAATACTCAACATGGATGAAATGAATTATTTCCCGTTGAGAAAAGAATATGCACTGGAAGATGCTGGACGGGATGATAAAGCGGATAAATATTTTGGACGATAACACATGAGAGGAGTATCAGGAAATATCGGACAGACGTTTGCAACAGCAACAGAAGTCACAGAGCAGAAAGATTATTCTATTCTAAATCTCGGACCAACACATCCGGCGACGCATGGAATCTTTCAGAATGTACTCACCATGGATGGCGAGATCATTGTGAAAGCTGTTCCAACGATTGGATATATCCATCGCGCATTTGAAAAACTTGCCGAGCACCGACCTTACAACCAGATCACACCCATCACTGATAGGCTCAACTACTGTTCATCACCGATCAACAACATCGGATGGCATATGACAGTGGAAAAACTGATCGGCTGTGAAGTTCCCAAGCGCGCGCAGTATCTACGTGTAATCATCATGGAGCTTTCACGCATTGCTGATCATATTGTATGCGACACTGTGATCGCGGTAGATACCGGAGCCATGACAGGCTTCTTGTATTTGTTTCAGTGGAGAGAAAAAATTTACGAAATTTTCGAAGAAATATGTGGTGCACGTTTGACCACGAACATAGGTCGCATCGGCGGAATGGAAAGAGATTTTAATGAAGTTGCCTGGACAAAACTTCATGCTTTCATGAAAGACTTTCCAAAAGAGCTTCGCGAATTTGACAAATTGGTAACTCGCAACAGGATCTTTATAGATCGTACAATGAAGTGCGGCGCCATTAGTGCTGAGAATGCTTTGGCTTATGGATTCACTGGTCCGAATCTTCGTGCTGCGGGAGTTGACTACGACGTTCGCGTCATGAATCCTTACTCCTCTTACCAAGATTTTGAATTTGATATTCCCGTTGGCACCAATGGCGATACGTATGATCGTTACATGGTGCGTATGGAAGAAATGTGGCAGAGCATGCGCATCATTGAGCAGGCTATCAAGAATATGCCTGACGGTAAATTTTTCGCAGAAGTTCCAGAGTTCTATTTGCCTCCGAAAGAAGATGTGTACAGCAAAATGGAAGCGTTGATCTATCACTTCAAAATTGTGATGGGAGAAACGGATGTTCCGAAAGGCGAAGTATATCATGCAGTAGAAGGCGGAAATGGTGAACTTGGATTTTACTTGATCAGCGATGGTGGACGAACTCCTTATCGCCTGCATTTCCGTAGACCATGTTTCATTTATTACCAGGCTTACTCATCGATGATTGAAGGTGGAATGTTGAGCGATGCAATTCTCACCATGAGCAGCATGAATGTCATTGCAGGAGAACTTGATTCATAAATGAAATGATAGAATACAGAAATCATATTACAGCCAGCCCGAATGTTATGCTTGGAAAAGCATGTATACAAGGCACCAGAATAACTGTTGAGTTAATTCTCGAAAAACTTTCAGATGGCGAATCTGCACATGACATTTTGGCATCATATCCCCAACTCAAAAATGAGGATATTATGGCATGTTTAGCATATGCGGCGGATGCCATTTCGCATGAGGAAATGATTAATGAAAAATAATGTTGCTCATTGATGAAAATATTGAAAATGAAATTCTAATTGCTTTAAATGAAATAAATGCAGAATATGTGCTTGTTCGCAATATTATGCGCATGGCAACTGATTTAGAAATTATTTTAAAATCCATTGAGCTCAAAGCAACAATATTAACAAAGGACAAAGATTTTGGCGAATGGTTTTTTTCTCATGGTGAAAAGGGAGTCGGAGTAATTTTTCTGAGATTTAAGAAAGAAGAAAGATCAGATAGTATAGATTCACTAAAATATTTGTTGGTAGATGGAACACTAACAACCGAGGGGAAATTTATCACGGTAAAAGCGAAACGAATCAGAACAAGAAAACTTTAAAAAAGGATTTAAAAATTGAAATCCCGAAACTCATAAGAATGATTGAACAATTTGAATTTTCTGCAGAAACGTTGGCGACCGCTAAACGCATCATCAAACGCTATCCAGAAGGAAAAGAAAAAAGCGCATTGATTCCATTGCTTCATCTCGCGCAAGCGGAATTCGAGGGATGGCTCAGTCCGGGTGGAATGGACTATGTAGCTTCATTGCTAAAGATTCAACCCATCGAAGCTTACGAAGTTGCTTCCTTCTATTCGATGTTCAATTTAAAACCAGTAGGAAAATGTGTGATTGAAGTATGTCGCACAAGTTCGTGCTGGCTATTGGGTGCAGAAGACGTTGTTCGTCACATCGAAAAGAAATTGAAAATTCATGTGGGCGAAACAACCACGGACGGCATGTTCACTTTAAAAACAGTTGAGTGTCTTGGTTCATGCGGCACAGCGCCAATGCTACAATGCGGAGGTGATTTTTATGAGAACCTTACTTTAGAAAAAGTGGACAATCTTCTCGATAAAATGAAGGAAGATGGAAAAAGAAGAGTGTACACGAAAGACGATATGATTCAAATTTAGGATGGGCTTAACTTATGCTGAAATAACATTGAGCAATCCCAGGATGCCTGAGTTACAATCACTCAAAGTAAATTCATTGGTTGATACTGGTGTGATTATGCTTTGCCTGCCGCAGCAAATTGTGACTCGCGAAGTTTCAACTGCTGATGGTGCAACTCATTTGGTTCCTTATGTTGGACCAGTGCGAATTGATTTTGAAAACAGAACGTGTTTTGTTGGAGCGCTTGTCATGGGTGATGAAGCACTGCTAGGTGCAGTTCCTATGGAGGATATGGATTTATTAGTGCATCCGATGATGCAAAAGCGAATGGTGAATCCTCAAAACCCGAACTATGCGCATAACAAAGTGAAATAATTGAGATGGCAAAAAAATTACTCCTCGAAAACGATCATATACCTGGTATGAACACGATCAGTGTTTATCGCCAGAACGGTGGCTATCGCTCACTGGAAAAAGCTCTGAAGCAAATGACTCCGGAACAGGTGTTGGAAGATGTAAAGTCCAGCGGACTTCGCGGTCGTGGTGGTGCAGGATTTCCAACCGGAATGAAGTGGAGCTTTTTGGCGAAGCCGGAAGGTGTAGCCCGATATCTGGTTTGCAATGCAGATGAATCGGAGCCGGGGACATTCAAAGACCGTTACTTGATGGAGCGCAATCCACATCTTCTCATTGAAGGAATGATTGCGTCCAGTTATGCATTGGGAGCAAAAACTTCTTTCATTTATATACGAGGAGAATATTTTTATGTAGCACGCATTCTCGAAGCGGCATTGAATGAAGCTTACGAATCAGGCCTGCTTGGAAAAAACATTTTGAATTCCGGCTTCGACCATGACTGTTATGTGCAGGTTGGTGCCGGTGCATACATCTGTGGAGAAGAAACAGCTTTGCTGGAATCACTCGAAGGCAAACGCGGCAATCCTCGCATTAAACCACCATTTCCCGCAATTGCAGGATTGTATGGTTGTCCGACCGTAGTAAACAATGTAGAAACGATCGCAGCAGTTGTTCCAATTATTCGCGATGGAGGCGCAGCATATGCAGCTCTTGGTGTTGGAAAAAGCACCGGCACAAAACTCATTTCAGCATCAGGGCATATCAACAAACCCGGTGTGTATGAAATCGAACTTGGTGTTCCGGTGGAAGAATTTATTTACTCAGATGAATATTGTGGAGGAATCCGCAACGGCAAAAAAATGAAGGCTGTTGTTGCTGGTGGCTCTTCGGTTCCAATTCTTCCTGCAGAATTAATTTTGAAAACTGCTGCAGGCGAACCTCGACTCATGTCGTATGAAAGTCTTGCTGATGGCGGATTCGCTACAGGTACCATGTTAGGTTCAGGTGGCTTTATCGTCATGGATGAAGACACAAGCATCGTAAAAAATCTTTGGAATTTTACACGATTCTATCATCATGAAAGTTGCGGACAGTGTTCTCCATGTCGCGAAGGAACAGGATGGATGGAAAAAATTCTCCATCGCATTCTGGATGGACAGGGCACACTAAAAGACGTGGATCTGTTGTGGGATATTCAATCAAAAATTGAAGGCAAAACAATTTGTCCGCTCGGAGATGCGGCTGCCTGGCCGGTTGCAAGTGCTATCCGCCATTTCAAAAAAGAATTTGAAGAATATGTTCGCAACGGTAAAAGCATGAAAGATGTGAAACATTACTATCGTTTGAACAATCTTGTAGAAGCATAAAAGCCGTGAACAGAAACCAATACATAGTATTACTTGTTGCGTTCTTCATAGCAGCCGGTGCTCATGCACAATGGTTTGCCAAGGTGGATCGCAAGCATCAATTCTATGCCGGCTGGGGTTGGAATCGTGCATCCTTCACAAACAGTGACATTCATTTTACGGGAAAAGATTACAACTTCACTCTCAGAAATGTACAGGCCAAAGACAGGCAAACACGTTTCAGTGCAGAAACTTATTTTGGATTAAAAACAATGACCATTCCGCAAACGAATATTCGTGGCGGATTTTTTATCACACCAAATCTTTCTATCACTATAGGAGTGGATCACATGAAGTATGTGATGATTCAAAATCAGGAAGTCGCCATTGAAGGTCATATCGACGACACGACGTATAGCCATTTGGTCGACAACAATCAGATTGTATTGACCGATCAATTTCTGACGTTCGAACACACCGATGGATTGAATTACCTGAACACCGAGCTCGAGTATTTTCAAGGAATCTATCACACCAAACATCTTCAATTCAATGCAATTGGCGGAGCAGGACTTGGTGCTTTGATGCCCAAGAGCAATGTAAAGCTGATGGGATATTCGCGGAATGATCAATTCCATCTCGCGGGTTATGGACTCAGCGCCAAGTTTGCACTTGAACTTTTGTTCTGGAATCATTTTTTTATCCGCATGGAATACAAAACAGGATATATCAATATGCCTGATATTGTGACACGAGCTGCAAGCATTGACGACAGAGCTTCACAACATTTTTTCTTTGCACAACGAAATGGAATTTTTGGTTTTAATATCAATTTGAATAAGAAACCAAAAGCAGTAGAAACGAATTAAAGCGAGCAGAAAAATTTCTGTTCATGAAAATAGAATTGTATAGCCAATGGCAAAAGTTACTATAGACGGAATAACCATCGATGTACCGGACGGCACATCCATCCTCAATGCCGCGCGCATGATCGGTGGCGACATTGTACCTCCGGCAATGTGTTATTACACCAAACTCAAAACGAGTGGTGGTTACTGCCGCACATGTATTGTGAAAGTGACCAAAGGCAGTGAAAAGGATCCACGTCCGATGCCGAAACCGGTTGCTTCATGCAGAACAACAGTCATGGATGGAATGGAAGTGCAAAACATCACTTCACCAGATTTGTTGGAAGCCCGCGCAGGTGTTGTCGAATTCCTTTTGATCAATCACCCGCTCGATTGCCCTATCTGCGATCAGGCAGGAGAATGTGACTTGCAAAATCTTGCTTATGAAAATGGCAAAGTGGAAACCCGTTATGAATTTCCAAGAAGAGAATTCGAAAAAATAGATATCGGAGAAAAAGTGCAATTGCACATGACGCGTTGCATTCTGTGCTACCGTTGCGTTAAAGTAGCTGACCAGATTACCGACGGACGTGTTCATGGAGTAATGAATCGTGGTGATGTAAGTGAAATTTCAACATACATCTCCAACGCGATTGACAACGACATGTCTGGAAATGTGATTGACGTCTGCCCGGTTGGTGCATTGACAGATAAAACATTTCGTTTCAAAAGTCGTGTGTGGTATACCAAACCAATGGATGCACATCGTGATTGTCCGAAATGTGCCGGCAAAGTGCGTCTTTGGTACAAAGGAGAAGAAGTATTGCGTGTGACTGGTCGCAAAGACACATACGGAGAAGTACAAGATTGGATCTGCAATGAATGTCGATTTGATAAAAAGAAAACGAGTGACTGGACGATAGAGGGACCAACCAAAGTTTCACATGATTCAGTAATTTCTGCAAATCATTACGAAAGTTTGAAAGCACTCAAGAGTACGATTGACCGCCAGAGAAAAGGACTTCCTCACGGCACAAAAGTGACGGCAGGGCAAGGAGCACTTGATCCAAACAATACACATTAAGAGTGGGCAGTAGGTAATAGGCAGTAGGCAGTAGGCAGTAAGCAGTA
>JANOVT010000242.1:0-3672 GCA_031417525.1 Flavobacteriales bacterium
CATGGTGAGCCATGTCATAGTGAGCCCGTCGAACTACGAACCATTTTGACCATTCAGGACTCATTTATCTATTCAATTCCTTCCTGTTGAAGTATTCCTTGCGGTGGAGCGATGTGTATAGGTATTTAAGAGAAATGCACCAGGTCGTGTAGCCAATCTAATTCCAAAACAATCCATTTTGTGCCATCAATCTGAATTAATTTCGCACGCGAATTTTACAACCTGCAAAACAACAGATCAACATGCGTACAGACTTATATCAAGGCCACGACTACTACATGATGGATGAATTGCTCACCGAAGAGCACAAACTCATTCGTGATACCGCGCGCGCCTGGGTGAAAAAGGAAGTTTCTCCAATCATAGAAGAAGCCGCCGAAAAATGTGAATTCCCACGACACCTGATCAAAGGTTTGGGGGAAATTGGTGCGTTTGGCCCATACATACCGGTAGAATACGGTGGCGCGGGTCTCGACCACATCGCTTATGGTTTGATCATGCAGGAGTTGGAAAGATGCGACAGTGGTTTGCGTTCTACAGCGTCCGTCCAGAGTTCACTCGTGATGTATCCCATCTACAAATACGGCAACGAAGTACAACGTAAAAAATACCTTCCAAAACTTGCTACAGGGGAGTGGATGGGATGTTTTGGATTGACTGAACCCGATTTCGGAAGTAATCCGGGTGGCATGATCACCAACTTCAAAGACATGGGTGATCATTATTTGTTGAATGGCGCCAAGATGTGGATCAGCAATGCTCCATTTGCACAAATCGCCGTGGTTTGGGCAAAAAATGAAGAAGGAAGAATTCACGGATTGGTGGTAGAAAGAGGCATGGAAGGTTTTACTACACCAACGATGCATGGAAAATGGAGTTTAAGAGCCAGCGATACCGGTGAATTGATTTTCGACAACGTAAAAGTTCCGAAAGAAAATCTGCTTCCGAATAAAAGCGGATTGGGAGCACCACTAGGCTGCCTTGATTCTGCGCGTTACGGAATTTCCTGGGGTGCTATCGGCGTTGCTTTGGATTGTTACGATGTAGCGTTGAGATATTCGAAAGAAAGAATTCAATTCGGCAAACCCATCGGCGCGTTTCAATTGCAGCAAAAGAAACTCGCTGAAATGATCACGGAAATCACCAAAGCGCAATTATTGACATATCGACTCGGACAGCTACGCAATGAAGGCAGAGCCACCACAGTGCAGATCAGTATGGCCAAAAGGAACAATATCGCGATGGCAAAAGTGATCATCAGTGATGCAAGACAAATTCTCGGAGCTATGGGAATTACCAATGAATATCCGGTGATGCGCCACATGATGAACCTGGAATCGGTGATTACTTATGAAGGCACACACGACATCCATTTATTGATTACCGGTATGGATGTCACTGGTTTAGATGCCTTCAAATAATTGTGAGCAACCTTATGGTGTTTGGAATTGTCAATATTCGGCAGGGTATTTTCGCTAATAATCATATAACATCCAACAATTGCGGTTGGCTATCTTTGTAAATCAATACTAAATATATCACTACATGAAAAAACTTTACACTCTTCTATCTTTAACAGCAACACTATTGGCTACTTCTGCTTCGGCCGACGTAGTTGATATTACTCAATCCGGTTTTACATTTTCACCTATGGCAGTCAATGTGAATGTCGGTGACGTTATACATTTTATCTACGGAGGCGGTGTCCACACCACCACTTCAATAAGTGTTCCCGCTGGTGCAGCTACCTGGGATGCTCCACTCGACGGCAGTAACACGAGTTTTGATTATACGGTAACCGTTGCCGGCAATTATGCTTATCACTGTGTATTTCACCAAAATATGGTTGGAGGTTTTGCGGCGGCTTTACCAAACAATATTGAGCCGGTTCTTAATAGCAATGACGCAGCCGTGTTCTCCGCAGGTGTTGACTTTAACACACATTCATTGCACGTTACAATCGATAATTTCAATCCATCGAATGCATTGTTGAAAATGTTGGACATCACCGGTAAAGAAGTGGCCATTCTGCTTGACACCCAACTTGGCATGGGCGAGCAGGTGTATCACTTTGATATGAACGGACACATTTCCGGAATTTATTTTCTCCGACTTGAACAAAGCGGAAAGGTGGAGACAAGGAAGATTTTGCTGAATTAAGCACACAAGAATTTAGAAACAGCCCGGGTTCTCCGGGCTTTTTTTTGCCTCATTTTTTGAGTTGAAATTGATGCACACACCAATGTGAAAAACGAAATGGCTTTGTTTCTCAAAGCCCACCCAATTGTTGGAGTTTAGCCTTTCAGCAAAGGCCATGAAGAATCTTTTGAATCGTTTACAGGGAGACCGCACCATCTGGATGGTGACATTTTTTCTTTCCCTCATTTCCATATTGGCAGTTTACAGCGCCATCAGTACGTTGGCTTACAAAGCACATGGCAACAATTTGCGATTCCTCATCAAACACACGTTGATGATTGGTGCCGGATTTGTTTTGATGTATTACGTACACCGCGTCCGGTTTAAATATTTCGCCAGACTTTCTCAATTGCTTATCTGGATCGCCGCGGGTCTCTTGTTTTATGCACTCATTTTCGGACACAATCTGAACGACGCTAATCGTTGGATCGCCATTCCTTTCATTGGTCTGACATTTCAACCAAGTGATTTTGCAAAAATAGTTTTGGTGATTTACGTTGCCAGAATGATTGCGCTAAAACGCGATCAGCTTCATGACTTTAAAAATGGTGTATTGCCTATTCTGGCTCCAATCGCATTGATCTGCGGTTTGATTTTACCGGCAAATTTTTCGACTGCCGCGATGCTTGCATCCATTTGTTTTTTGATGATGTTTTTGGGAGGCGTGCCTTTCCGCCACATGAGCAAATTGTTTATCGCAGGAATTGGACTTGTCGTATGCATCATCATAGTTGGCGAAACAACCGGTTTTCCTACGCGATACAAAACGTGGAAGCATAGAATAATGAACGCGACGAGCGGTGATGATGAAGGAAATTATCAAACGGATCTGGCGAAGTATGCGATTCATGAGGGCGGCATCATTCCGAAAGGTCCGGGAACAGGAAGCTCACGGAATTTTCTTCCGCATCCTTATTCCGACATGATCTATCCGTTCATTATTGAAGAATACGGATCGGTTCTGGGTGGAATTACACTCGTATTGCTTTATCTCATTCTTCTTTTTCGAACGATCAAATTATCGATCAATAATCCGAAGATGGGTGCTCAACTCACTGCACTCGGATTGTCATTCATGCTCGTCATTCAGGCTTTTATCAACATGGCTGTCGCTGTCAGCTTATTTCCAACAACAGGTCAGCCCTTACCACTTGTAAGCATGGGTGGAACAAGCACATTGTTCACGTGTCTTGCGCTTGGAATCATTCTGAGCATTTGCAGGAGCAAAGACGAAACGGAAGAGGAGCATTCGATTGAGCCATTGAAGAATGTGGCTGTTTCATAATTGAGCTTTAAATTTTTCTGATTCATTTTCAAAAATCTGTAACAATAAAATTCGGAATGAGAGTCATCATCAGCGGCGGAGGAACGGGCGGTCACATTTTTCCGGCGATCGCCATCGCCAACGCAATTCAACGCCAGGACCCTGCATCAGAAATTTTATTTGTAGGTGCAAATGGGAAAATGGAAATG
>JANOVT010000243.1:0-2274 GCA_031417525.1 Flavobacteriales bacterium
AATTTACCGATAAGTTGTTTCCGAAATTTTTTTGACCTTTGAAAGGGTCAAAAATTTCAGAACAACTTCTCTACTTACACACTTCATGAGATAGTACCAACAGGAATTAGAAATCCAAAAAATAAAATCAGATGAAGAACACAATCAAAATATACAATATGCTTTAATCGCTCTTGGCATTGTTTCTTTCGTAGTATTATTTCTCCTGCTCAGCCGCAGTATCATCGTTACTGAAAAATGGATTTCATTTTTCGGAATATTAGGGTTGCTTATGATATTTGAATTTATCAATCTGCTTGTTCATCCGTTTTTGGAGCGGGTAACGCATCACTCTCCTATTCTAATGCTGTTGGCTTTAGTGGCTATTGCTTCTTTACTCATACCATTGCATCATCACGTGGAAAAGTGGATTAAGGAAAAAATGACGGAGAAGAATAAAAAAGTACGGTTGGATAATGCTAAAAGGACAATTGAGGAATTGGAGGGAAATTCGAATGATATATGAGATTAGCCAATGGGTAAATCAAGATTGCGAAAAATAAACTCGGTTAAGACATCCAACAGTTGTAATTCATATCAATAACTTGGCGAACGCGGAACAGCGGGTTTAAGAAATTGGTGGTTCAGTGGTTTCAGGAATTTCCGTTTTCCAATCAAACATTTGTGGTTGCAGAGAGTTTAGTGCTCCGAAATCGCCAACTTCTTAAACTCACAAAACGTTGTAGGCAACCAATGGGCGACAGGACTCCGTTCAAAGATTTTGCTTAAACTTGATGATAGTAATTTACAAAGGCAATGAAAATTAACACGACAATGTCAGGAAAACTTGTTCCTTATTTTGACAGGGAACTGAACGAAGCGGCTGTAGCTTTCAAGTCGAAACACTTCCAGGTTGCGTGGCGACACCTTGAAAGGGCACACATCTTAGGACAACCTTATCCTTTGGCTCATACATTTGTTCATCTTAAAATGTTGGGCTTTGGCGTTCGGACAAAAAATGTTGCTGAAGTTTTCGGACAAATACCACGATTGGTTTTCGGTGGCGTAAAATCATTTGTTGGAGAAATTCCAGTTGGCAATACAGGCGGTGCAAATGTGCCACCTTTGAGACCTATGCAGATACCGGAAGACTTACAGCAAATCATTCAACAAACAAAAGAGTGAACAAACATCAAAATTCAAGGCAAATGGAAAACAGAAAAGAACATTGGGAAAAGGTTTATGCAACTAAACAACCCCATGAGGTAAGCTGGACGCAAGAACTTCCACAAACATCTTTGGACTTCATTCACAGCTTTAATTTACCAAAGACAGCAAACATCATTGACATTGGTGGTGGAGACAGCAAACTAGTTGACTATCTTCTTGATGAAGGTTTTCAAAACATATCGGTGCTTGACATTTCGGAGAATGCAATTGAACGAGCCAAGCAACGACTTGGCGATAGAGCCGCACGAATAAATTGGATTGTAAGCGACGTAACAGAGTTTCATCCCACGAAAACTTACGATTGCTGGCACGACAGAGCAACTTTTCACTTTCTCACAAGCACAGACGACATCAACACATACTTGACGATTGCAAGACAGGCAGTAAATGAGTTTATGGCAATTGGCACGTTCAGCGACAAAGGACCGAAAAAATGTAGTATGCTTGATGTTCACCAATACACGGAAAAAGAATTGCAACAACAACTTCAAAACGGTTTTGAGAAATTGAAGTGCGTAACAGAAGACCATACTACCCCCTTCAACACGACACAAAATTTTTTATTTTGTAGTTTTAAACGAAGTGTAAACTGACACAACACAACTTCGGACGGAAAAAAGGGCTGCCAATAACAACACAAGAAATTGGCGGTTCGGTGGTTAAATGAAGATTTGTGTCCCGCACGTGCGGGATTCAGTCCTGGCAGACTGTTATCTTCTTCGTATTCGCCAACTTCTTGTGCCTGCAAACCGTTACACCACAAAGACCACCAAGAATAATTTCACAAAGCACACAAAATTTTTCGTCTCAGGGCTTCGTGTTATAGCAGAAACAAAACGCTTTTTGACATGGAGTTTTAAAAAGCCTCATCCATCTATCGCAAATGAAATTGTGCCCTTTGAGTGGTTTTTCTTGGTGGACTTAGTTTGTGCCTTGAAGTAGTTGGAATAGCAAACTAACTGCATGTTGTAAATGAGATGATACAGAAATTGGATAGCAACAATTTTGAAGTATCGGTGACGCCTTTCAGGAGGGATCACCAAACCGCTTTAAGCTGCAAATGCC
>JANOVT010000244.1:0-30928 GCA_031417525.1 Flavobacteriales bacterium
GCCCTGCAGAGATGCGGGGCTTTTTGTTACACAGAGGTGAGAAGTGAGAAGTGAGAAGTGAGAAGTGAGAAGTGAGAAGTGCGAATCATCTCACCTCTCACCTCTCACTTCTATTTTACTTCCATCGAAGATCCAGATAGATCGGCAAGTGATCACTGTATCCTGCTTTGTAATCATCACCGACATAAGTTCTGTTCGGACGCTTCACTCCTTCTTTGTCCTGAAATAAAATGAGATCATCATAAAATATTTTCGCATCTGCCTCATCGGCGCTCCAACCCTTTCCTGAATCCTTCAAACCATTGCTCGCCAAGAATTGATCTAAAGCTCCCCATTCACCTTTGTAATAATAGGATCCCTTCTTGGCTGCATGATCGTCATACATAAAATTGAAAAAAGTATTTGTTGAAGCAACTCCCGCATTCAACACTTCTGCAATACTCTTATCGGTAGGATAGTCATTGAAGTCACCCATGATAAGAATCTTGGCATTTTTATCTGCAGCGAAAATTTCACTCGTCAATGATTCCAAAACATTGGCAACAGCGATGCGATTTTTTTCCGATTCAGCTTGTCCACCTCCACGACTTGGCCAATGATTCACAAAGAGGTGAAACGATTCACCACTCGCCGATGCTTTTACATATAACAGATCTCTTGTGTACGGATCAGCATCATCGGGAAGATTGATTGTTGTGTAATTAAAATATTCCACTTTGATTACCGTGGAATCATAAATTGCAGCTACATCAATTCCACGTTCATCCGGACTGTCTTTGTGAATAATCGCATAATGGCCTTCCATCAGTTTATTTTCTTTTACAAGATCCATAAGCACTTTGCGATTTTCAATTTCGCACATTCCAATAAATGCAGGAAGTTCACCTGGAAAAGCATCCATCACATCCGCGAGATGATTCAATTTGGTCTGATATCGTTCATCATTCCATTTCAATTTTCCCTCCGGTGTAAAATCTTCATCCATTTTTTTTGGATCATCCGAGACGTCGAAAAGATTCTCCACATTATAAAAAGCAATACGGCATGTCACCGTTTTACCAACGTTGGTAGTTTGCGTTGCATTCGTTTTGGTCGTGTGTTCACATGATGCACCGGCAAACAAGATCACAATGCCGAACATTCCGACCATCTTTAACAAATTTGGATTTTTCATTTTCATGCCCGAAAGATGCATTCAAATATGTTAATTCTCAAAAACAGTCGATGGATTCGAAACAAAGGCGCAAGTGAAGCGTAAGACTATCATTATATTAACCATGAAAAAGAAAATCCTTCAATTCGCGCTTCTTGCCATGTGCTTCGCACCAGCAAGTATCTATTCCCAGGAATCCAAACAAATATTTCATCTCAACTCAATGATGCAGATGTCGTCAGAAGTTGGATCTTCGTATAAACTCGTTCTGACAAAAACAGAAGAAAACTTGTATGAGGGAGAAATTCTAGATTACATGGATCAACTCAAAGCAAGCGGTTCGTATATGAAAATCGGTAAGAACTACCTCGAAGACGGAGTGTTTGTATACTTTTTTCCTTCCGGTATCGTAGAAAGCAGAGGAGAATTTGTAAAAGGAATTAAGGTTGGCACCTGGGAGCGATACGACAGCACCGGCAAACGAAAAGCAGATCGCTACTATCCCGTTGAAAGTGCCGATATAGTGCGTGAAACGATGCAGCTTGAAAAAGAAGAAGACGAGAAGTAGTTGTGAACGGCTGAACTGCTCCTAATTTTGAGCGGTTCATGAGCACACTCAAAATATTATTCATTCTGATATTAACGGCGTTGTCGGCGACAGCGCTTTTTCTTTTCACAGGCTGCAGTCGCAAAGACCACCGCAATGAATCTGCGGTCTTTAACTACAATGAAAGCAACGGCATCACATCACTCGACCCTGCATTTTCGAGAGACATTGAAGTGATGTGGGCAACCAATCAATTGTTTGATGGTTTGGTAGAACTCGATAGCAATATGGAAGTGATCCCATGCATCGCACATCGTTGGGTTATTTCTGAAGATGGCCTGAGCTATACGTTTTACTTACGTGATTCCGTTTTTTTTCATCCGAGTCCTCTTTTTGCTGATTCAACAAATCGAAAAGTAAGTGCTTCCGATTTCGTGTATTCATTCAAAAGACTTCTTCAACCTCAAGTTGCATCACCAGCGACTTGGATATTCTCAAGCGTTGATACCTCGAAGCATCATGGATTCGAGGCGCTGAATGATACTACCTTATGCATTTACCTATCCCGACCCTTTCAACCCTTTTTGGGAATGCTCTCTATGCAATATTGCAATGTGGTTCCGCAAGAAGTAGTCGAGCATTACCAAGAGGACTTTCGAAATCATCCAATAGGCACCGGCCCTTTTCAATTTGCATTTTGGTATGAAAATGTAGCTTTGGTATTTCACAAGCATCAGAAATACTGGCAACAAGATCCAACGGGTGAAAGGCTACCATATCTCGAAGCGGTCAAAATTGATTTTGTAAAAGACATGTCGGTGGAATTTCAGGGACTGCTCCAAGGCCGATATGATTTCATGAGCGGTATTCATGAATCATTCAAAGATGAATTGCTTGATTCAGATGGCCAGCTTGCTGATGCCTATTCCAAAGAAATTCGTTTTCAAAAGACGCCTTTTATCAAAACGGATTATTTAGGAATATTGATGGATCCTGAAATGGAGATTAATAAAAATTCTCCGCTCATGGATGTTCGGGTTCGTCGGGCCATTTCTTATGCCATTGATAAAAAGTCAATGGTTCGATATCTCCGAAACAATTCTGTATTCCCGGCAGAAAATGGATTCATTCCTCCAAGACTAAATAAATTCGGCAGTGATACTACTTTTTATGAATACAATCCGGAGAAAGCTGCTCATTTGCTCGCCGATGCAGGCTATCCCGGTGGCAAAGGCCTACCTGAATTCAGTGTATCAACCACAAGTGATTACACTGATCTCATTGAGTTCATCCAACATCAGCTGGAAAAAACCGGAATCCGTATTAAAGTGAATGTACTTCAGCAACCAGCTTTGAGAGAACAAAGTGCAAAAGGTCAACTTTCCATTTTCAGAAAATCATGGCTTGCAGATTACGCAGACGCAGAAAATTTCCTGGCCGTTTTTTATTCCGGAAATTTTTGTCCTGCCGGACCGAACTATACACATTTCTCCAATCCTGAATTTGATGCACTTTATGAAAAGGCCAGAGCAGAAACTGATGACAGCACACGCTATCGATCTTATTCCCGACTAAATGAAATTCTGATGGATGAGGCACCGGTCATTCCGCTTTATTATGATCAGGTTTCTCATTTCATCCGCACAAATATTTCAGGACTTCAAACAAACCCGGTGAATATGCTAGACTTGCGGACAGTGCGAAAGCGGTAACTTCGTCATCATTAACTTTGGCGCAAAACACAATCACGCTTCACAATTGATTTTAATATGAGTTTGAAAATTGATATGCATACGCACATCATGCCAAAACATTTGCCGGATTGGTCCGGTAAATTTGGATATGGTTCATTTATCCATCTCGACCACCATCGTCCCGGATATGCAAGAATGATGCAGGGCGATAAATTTTTCCGTGAGATCGAATCAAATTGTTGGGATGAAGTGTTGCGCATAGATGAGTATGAACGCTACCACACGCAAGTACAAGTAGTCTGTACCATTCCAGTTTTATTTTCCTATTGGGCACAACCGACAGATGGTCTCATCATATCTCAATTTTTAAATGATCACATTGCGGAAGTTGCAATCAAACATCCCAAAAACTACATTGCCTTGGGTACGCTACCAATGCAGGATACAGATCTCGCGATCAAAGAACTGGAAAGATGCAAATCGCTCGGCATGAAAGGCATTCAGATAGGCAGTAATGTCAACCAGAAAAATCTGAGTGATACTATTTTTAATCCGTTGTGGGCTGCAGTTGAAGATCTTGATATGAGCGTGATGGTGCATCCCTGGGACATGATGGGTCAGGATGACATGAAAAAATATTGGTTACCATGGTTAGTTGGAATGCCCGCAGAAACAACTCGTGCGATTTGTTCGCTCATCTTCGGAGGAATAATGGAACGACATCCGAAAATCCGATTCAATTTTGCACATGCCGGTGGATCCTTTCTACCAACAATCGGAAGGATTGAACATGGGTTCTTTTGCAGACCGGATCTGGTTGCGATTGACAATCCGATCAATCCACGTGAATACATCGGCAAATTCTGGGTGGATAGCGCAACACATGATGATGAACTTTTCAAATATATTCTCGGGATGCAAGGATCAAAAAAAGTCACTTTGGGTACTGACTATCCTTTTCCACTTGGTGATCTGGAGGTCGGAAAATTCATTGAGGAAATGGGGCTTGAAAAAGATGTTGTTGACGATGTTTTTTGCACCGCCACACTCGATTGGCTCAATTTATCTGCCGATCAGTTCATAGTGTGATCCAAGCTGAAAGAAATGATTTTTCTGGTTTTTCTTGAAACGAAAAACGTGTAGGGAATCTGCGATTGCCTTTTTGCAGAAGTAGCCCATACAATTAAAACAGGTTCATTGGTTCCGGCAACGCGACCAAAATTGAAGCCTCCAATCTGATGAGCACTTGTAGGACCATAAATGGAATCTGCATTCGCAAGATTTTCAGACAATAGCATCAAAAGTGAATCTGAAACAACGGAACTATCCACACACCGTTTTCTTTCATCCAGTCCATTCATGGAAGGCGCCTCCAAAAAATCAGTTACTGTAGTCAAAAGATCAATGGCTTCTTTTACGCCTTTGACAGCGTATGATTTTTCTTCATTCCGGTCATTCACTCTTATGCGAATATTTTCACAACTGCTCAAAGAATTTTCACTGACGTTCTGAACGATCAGCATTGCGCTTGTTGAAGTAATTTGCTCTGAAGGATAATCTGATGGCACAGATTTGAATCCTGATAAATTCAAAACCACTTCTCTTATCTCTTTACCTGAACTATCATTCGCATTTTCCAAGGTTATATCCGAAGTTGACGCGCCCCACACATTAGCGATGAGTTCGGAGGCATTTTGCCACTCATCCTTTTTGCCTGCACAAGAAAAAAATAAAACACAGGTTATGATAACAGAAGAACGAAGTGTGATTTTCATATTTGATCGTTGAAAGATTGGTGAAAATACTTGATAATGAATTTTGCGACGATTACGAAGAAGGAAACATTTTCGTAGCGATCAGCTTTCCGAAGTTTAATCCTCTGGTCGTCTTTTCATGCCTGAATTTGACAATGGTAAAACCCATTCCAATAAATTTTTTCATGAGTGTATTTCCAGTTGAATGTTCATTCTTAAGATCATGAAATTCCATTGAAATGGTCGTAATACAATCGAAGATGTCTTTTGGTGTAGAATGGATAATTTCATATTCTGCGCCTTCGCAGTCCATTTTTAGAAAGTCAATTTGGGTTATTTTTTTTTCGATGAACAATGAAGAAAGCGACATGGTTCTCACTTTCTGGCCCTGAGCATTCTGTGTATTCAAAGCATAGCCGGAAACAAGTGAGTGATTGATGCCACTTCCCAAATACAAGTTCATTTCGCCATCCGATCCGGCAATGGCAACATTCACTGGTTCTATGTTTTGGAATGTTGCTGAATTCAGATTCAATTTAAGTTGATTATAATTTCCAGCTTCAGGTTCGATGGCAATAATTCGAGACTCATTCCGCAAATTTTGCGAAGCGAATAAGGAAAAATATCCGCAATGAGCACCGACATCGACAACGCAAGCCTTTTCATAAAAGGGAAAATAATCCGCGTATTCACGCTCTTCGAAAATTTGTTGAATCAAAGAGAGGTAGATTTTATTCTGATCAAAGTCTATTTTCAAATCATTCGCACGACAAATCCGATCAAATGTTTTTTGTTTGTTTTGAAATAAAATGTCAGAAATCTTCATGATAAAATGGAATCTACACCAACAACAGAATTGAAAATCAAGTGCGATATTAAAACTAAATCACAGATTCAGGCTTGCTTCACCAATCAAAGTTGCCGGAGAACACCTTTGTATTGCCAACTCCATCAATAATGGAAAGTTCGAATGAGTGTTTTCCCTTTTGAATAAAACGATCATCGAAATAGTAAGTTAGCCGATGGTTTTTTGCATCGTATTCCATCAAAGCCCAATCACCATCGATCTTAGGGATTATTTGGTCGACACCGGAAAGGCCATCGGAAATACTCATCGAGAATTGTTTTCTTCCCTTCATATTCGGGCTGAAATCAATGCTACTCACCGTTGGTTTGAGTGTATCGATCATCAAGGCAAAATATCCGAGATACTGCGGCTGTGCTACCATCCAGCCATCCACAAACTTACCGCCTTCGCTAATGTTGCGTTCTTTATCGGGATCGTAGCGCACAATCACTGTTTTAGTCTCGAGTCCGGGTTTGATTTTGTCTGCTTTCACACCTAAGTCAAACGCATTATGCACGGGCTCGTACGGTGAAACAATGTGGTAAGTAGGACCGACAGCATTCGCAATTTTTTTGATTTTTTCAATCCTGATATCAGTGTCTTCATATAGTGTGTACGCCTTCATTGAGAGCTTCACGTCTTCCGTTTCGAGTTGATTGTCCTCTTCCCAATTCCACCTCGCCAATGCCGTTTTTGCGATCGGTGTTTTCACTTCGTTCTTCTTCAACGACTGCACATTAAACTTCACCGAACTTTTATTTCCATTGATATCGATAATCCGGTATTCGCAGGCATGCAGTTTACCATCACGAAATGCCACAATGCCATCATTCACCAAATTATCGTAAATGTCAAGCGGATTGCCTGGCAGTCGATATGAACCATGAATGGAGCTTCGGTTTTTCTTGAACCGTTCGTAAATCGTATGTGCATTCATTGCGCGATTTGTGGCAAAATCCAGACGATCCATTCGTTGTCCGTACACCTGCACGCTATCTACAAAAAATTCAATGCGATAAATTCCACATCGATTTGCATTGCCATCAAGCATGTCGGTGGTATGAATGGCAAATCCAAAATCACCATACACGGTTGCTGCTTTGGGATTTTTGAGAGCACACTTCCCTGTCGTAGTTTTTGTTTCATAATTCACCGGAATCTGTGAACCGTTCACCCAGGTTGAATCATTCATGGGTACAATCCAGATTCCACTGATCGTTGGAGCAATTTTATCTTTGATGTCAAAACCAAAAAGCAAAGGATTGAGCACTTTTTCCGTCACTGTCTCCCGAATTTCGAAATGTAGATGAGGACCGCCACTTCCACCGGAGTTGCCTGAAAGTCCCACCAACTCTCCCTTTGCAACCGGCAAAAGAGTTGAATCCGGAAAAAGATCTACACTAAATGACTTGAGTTTGTATTGTTGAGATTTGACATAGTCGTCAATTTTCGGGGCATATCGGTTGAGGTGACCATAAACGCTCGTGTATCCATTCGGATGGGTGATATATAACGCATAACCATATCCGACTGGTGAAACTTTGATCCGGCTGACGAATCCTGAAGCCACCGCGAGCACATTCAATCCTTCTCGTTGTTCTGTTTTGATGTCCAAACCGGCATGAAAATGATTCGTTCTCAATTCACCAAAATTTCCGGAAAGATTTAAGGGAATCTCCAACGGAGATCGGAAAAAGTCTTTTGGATACTCTTTTTCCTTCAAAATTGTTTGAGCGTGCGATTGAGAAAAGATCAGGCAAAACGCGATTATAAATAGGAGTATGTTCGAAGCTGGCGTGTGACCCTTGATCACCTCATGAACGAGGCATTTTGTATACGTATTAGCAATGAGAAGCATGAGATGCGAAAGTCAACAAGTGTGCCCCTCAACCTTAACAGCTGAAAATGAAATATCAACAGTCCCGGACGGAAAAAAGAAGATTGGCAGAAACAAATTAACTGCTACATTTGACCACCAATCGTTGTTTTTCAACACATTTCAAAAACCACCAGGATGGAACAAAACCAGGTATTGGAGCGTATTTCGGGCAAAATAGCCAAACTCGGAAGCGCCAAAAGAGAACTGGAGCAGCAGGTGAACAGGCTGAAAGAGGAAAACGGAGCCATGCACCTCATTAATAAGGAGCTCCAGGCTCAGGTAGATGAATTGATAGCAAACAACAACGAGATGGTGAACGCCCGTTCATTATCGGCCCCGCCTGAAGACGAATTCAGAGGAGCCACAAAGCAGAGAATTAATGAACTGGTGAAGGAAATAGATGAGTGTATAACGCTACTCAACAAATAAAGCACTGCTGACATGAGCGAAGTTTCCATCAAAGTAAACATTGCAGGCCGCACTTACCCGCTGACGGTAAAAAGCCTCGAAGAAGCCGGCATCCGGCTGGCAGAACAAGCTATTGAAGAGAGCATACAGGTATTTCAAAAGAACTACGCAGTAAAAGATAAACAGGATCTGCTTGCCATGGCAGCCCTACAGATGTCGGCAAAAGCCCAGGTGAACAAAGAACCACAAATCGAACGCGTGATCGAACGTGTTGTGGAAACAGTGGAAGTTCCGGCTGATATGACATCCGATCTGCTCAGGCTCGAAGCCGTTCTGGATGAATACCTCGACTAATCATTCATCTCTATTCCATTTATTCTCTGCTGAACCAGTCCGCACACACGGGTTGGAATTTTTTTTTTACTAATTAATAATAACAAGCAAAGCAATGAGTGAAATTATGTATGTCCTCGTGTCTGCGCTGGCAGGAGTTGCCGTAGGTGGATTGATCACCTGGTTCATCTTCAACAACGTTTTGAAGACGAAAAAAGAAGGCATCCTTTCAGAAGCAGAAAAAGAAGGCGAAACGATCAAAGAAAAGAAAATTCTCCAGGCAAAAGAGAAATTCTTTGAGATGAAAAATCAACATGAGAATGAGGTCAGGGAGCGTAACAAAAAATTACAGCAAGGCGAAGACAAATTGAAAAGCAGGGAGCGTGAAGTTTCACAGCAACTCGAGCAATACAAGAAAAAAGAAAAAGATCTGGATGTTCACAAGGATAACTTGAACAAACAGTTAGACAATACCCAGCGTAAACAAAGTGAGCTGGAGAAAAACAATCAGAAAGCCATTGGTCTTTTGCAAGAAATGGCGAAGATGTCGGCAGATGATGCGAAAGCTCAACTGATGGAGCAATTGAAAGAAGACGCACGCAACGCTGCGGCCAGCCAGATTCAGGGCATTGTTGATGAGGCTAAATTGAAGGCGAATCAGGAAGCGAAGAAAATTGTGATCCAGACGATTCAGCGCACAGCCGTTGAACATGCCGTGGAGAACAGCGTTTCTGTTTTTAATATTGAAAACGACGAAATCAAAGGCCGGATCATTGGCCGTGAAGGAAGAAATATCCGTGCATTGGAAGCAATGACCGGTGTTGAAATTATTGTCGACGATACACCAGAAGCGATCATCCTTTCATGCTTTGATCCTGTGCGTCGTGAGATTGCGAGACTGTCGCTCCACCAGCTGGTAACCGACGGACGAATTCACCCGGCACGTATCGAAGAAGTGGTAGCGAAGGTGACTAAGAACATCAATGAAGAAATCGTTGAGATCGGTAAACGCACCACGATTGAATTAGGAATTCACGGACTGCACAGCGAACTTGTTCGAATGGTAGGCCGCATGAAATATCGTTCTTCTTATGGCCAGAATCTTTTGCAACACTCACGCGAAGTGGCAAATCTCTGTGCTACGATGGCGAGTGAATTGGGACTGAATGCAAAGGCCGCAAAACGTGCCGGACTTCTTCACGATATCGGTAAAGTGCCCGATGATGAAAGTGAATTGCCGCATGCTATTCTGGGAATGAAAATCGCGGAGAAGTATGGTGAAAAACCGGATATCTGCAATGCAATCGGAGCTCACCACGACGAGATTGAAATGAAAACGCTTCTGTCACCTATCATTCAGGTGTGCGACGCAATCAGCGGTGCACGTCCGGGCGCGAGACGTGAAGTGGTAGAGGCATACATTCAACGTCTGCGTGATCTTGAAAATCTGGCATTGGAAAACACGGGTGTTTCAAAAGCTTTTGCGATTCAGGCAGGTCGTGAACTACGTGTAATGGTTGAAGCGGATCGCGTTTCGGATGCAGAAGCAGATGCATTGGCAGTGAGTCTCGCTGCTAAAATTGAAACTGAGATGACTTATCCTGGTCAGGTGCGTGTAACAGTGATCCGAGAAAAGCGTGCGATCGGAATAGCGAGATAATTTTTTATCCAGATATATTGAAAAAGGCTGCCTGCGGGGGGCCTTTTTGTTTAGAGGTGAGAAATGAGAGGTGAGAAGTGAGAGGTGAGAGGTGAGAGGTGAGAGGTGAGAAATTTCGAATGAGACATCAGATTTCGGATGTCAGAAGAGTGTAGCGGCAGAAAATTTTCTGCCTGAACAGATTTCGAACTCGATTCGGAAGACAATTGATATGAAATGGAATCAACAAGATGCTTATAGAATTAGACAAAAATTGATCACGCCATTTGTCAGTTGTCTTTTCCGTATAAACACTTTACGCAATGGTGTAACACGCGCCGGCGACATGCGACGGAATTTCGCTTTACCGAAAAATGCCAGAAGGCAAGAACGGCGACTGAAATTCCTTCACAATGAAAACAATCTATACTCTAAGCTTTATTTTGGCCTTTCACTCCTTGTCGCTGGCGCAAGTGCAAATGAATAAGGCAACTGAAATCATGATCTCTTCACTGTGTGATGGAAACTTGTCGAACAACGATACAGAACAAGCGGTATTCCAATATGATCAAACCAACAACCAATTTGTGATGATGACTGATATGTATGAAATCACTTACGAGGGTTTGGAAAATGATCCTTCAAAATTTGAAACAGAGGAAGATGGCATCCCTTTGATGTTGATCACAAAATTGGAAATACCCGATCTGGAATTCAAAACAAGTGCTGACAATGGAGACACTTTTCAATTCAACTGTGAAGTTTCTTGTAACAACAAAATACTGACTATACCGGTGACATTCACATTTTTTTACGCTCCAATTGTAGCTGAAAGTAACATGGATGGTGCGCCTATCCATTCTTTTCGTCTTGACTTTTCGTTCACATTTAAACCATCTGATCTTGACCTTGCGTTAAGTCATAACTGTAATCAGATAGTAGTAAAAGTGCAGGACACGATGTTGAACACTACAGAACGCTGATCAAGAGTATTATTGGTAAACCCACTCAATGGTGAACACCACTTTCAAGGTTTCATTCCCGAGTGTGATGTCTTCCTGACCTTTATAATCCATCAGTTTAAAAACAAAATAGCCAACATTGTCATTACTACTGATACCATCCTCATCGAATACTTCAAGAGTCATTGGTTGATCAAATGGTTTTATAATCAATGGAAAATTTTTGCTCAATACAACCGAGGTTCCGATCTCGCATTCATTGTGCACTTCACTTTTGTAGAGTTGATTTCCGTTCCAGTCGATGGTTACGAACAGATCGGGATTGGTTGCAAACGGAGCGTAAGCATCCCATGCTTCGCCATCCTTTCCGTATTTAGGAAAAGTGCTGATGGTAATTCCGGTGATCAATACGCTTGTCACTATTTTTTTCTTGTTTTCTCTTCGTGGTTCGGAATCGGTGGTTTCTCTTTTCGATTTGCAGCCAAAAGACAGGATTGTAATGAGGATAATGAGATAACGCATGGAGTGAATTTGTGCGTGAAAATAATTTAGGTTCCAGGTTTCTGGTTTCTGGTTCCAGGTTGCGCGAATTCTTTTGTCTTGCGAAAATACATATTGCGCAAATCGAGGTAAAAGTTTCGCGCAACCAGAAACCTGGAACCAGAAACAGGAACCATGAACCAGGAAGGCCGAACTAACAAAGCCATTGTGAATGAAAAATTATGTCAGCTTGAAACACTGCATGGTTGGGGTGAACTTTGTCGCTCCATAATTCGAATCACACTTTGTCAGATAAACAAAATCTCGCAACAAGTTTTAGCTGGAATACGCTGACCGTTGTTTTGCAGGTAGTCATTCAGCTTGCATACACCGGATTGCTTGCCCGATTGGTTAGCAAGGATTCATTTATGCTCATGGGCATAGTTCTGGGCATCATGGGATTTGCTGAAATTTTTTCGCAGGTTGGTGTAGGTCCGGCGTTGATTCAACGCAAAGAAGTTCATCAGCAACACATCAACGGGGCGTTCTATACTGCACTGATTCTAGGCGTTTCATTCACTCTCCTCTTCATTCTTGGCTCCGGTGTGATCTCGCGCTTCTACGAACTTCCGGAATTGAAAAATATCGTGATGGTTGTTTGTGCCAGCTTTACGATTTCAGCAATCGCTGTTGTTCCCCGCAGCATGATGATGAAACGCATGCGTTTCAAAACCATGTTTAAAGCGAGCATGGTGTCGATCATAGGTGGTAATGTAATCGTCGGGTTGATCCTTGCTTATCTGGGATGGAATGTTTGGGCTTATGTATGGGCATTGTTTGCCCAGAATGCGCTGATGACCTTGGCTCTGTGGTATTTCGAACCGGTGAAGCTCACGCTCAAATGGGAATGGAAATACACCCGCGAACTCATTCGTTATGGTGCTGGTAGCACTTTGTTTAATGCATTGAATTATCTCGCTACTAAAATGGATGTGATGTTGGTTCCGCGTTTTCTGCGCGCAGGTGCAGCCGAACTCACCGATATCCAAAAAAGTTTTGCCTCTTACTATGAGAGATCGAGTTACGCCATGACGCAGCCCATCACTGTCATGGGCAAACTCAGTGATAGTGTGTTATTCAGCGGTATGGCGCAGATTCAGGATGAAACGGCGAAGCTCCGCAAAACCATTCTCATCGCCACTAATATGCTGGCCTGCGTGGTGATTCCTTTCACTGTTTTCATTTCCTTTTTTGCCGAAGATCTCATCATCATCTGGCTCGGACCTGACTATATCGAAACTGCTCTTATCCTGAAAGTATTATTCTTTGCTGTGATTTTCCGCACACTGAGCAAACTTGGAGATTCATTGCTACGCGCCCGGAATGCAGTTTACCAAGGTTCGTGGTTCAAGGCGATTTATGTCATACTGATCGCGGCAGCGATATACTTCGGTGTTTCGCGCGGCATGCAATGGGTGGCATTTGGTATTGTCATTGCTACCATCATTCATTATCTGATGAATATGTACCTCTGCACAAAACTGATTGAAATTTCCTGGAAAAAACTTTTCTCCGCTTTGTTGCCTTCATTCAAACTGGGAGTCGCAGCCTTCATCCTCTCCGGTCTGGTGGCAGGTATTCAGGAAAAGGTACAAGTACCCCATCTGTTGCTTTTGCTTTTCGCTGGAGTCTATGTTTTTGGCGTAATTGTTCTGATGATCTTTTACAGGCCGGATCAGTTGGGAGATAGAGATATCAATCTGCTTTATTATTTACCAGAAAAAATGAAGGCGAATAAATTGGTGGCGCAGATGTTGGGGAGGCTGGAGGATAGAAGTGAGAGGTGAGAGATCAGAAGTCAGATGTCAGATGTCAGATGTCAGATGTCGGAAGTTGGAAGTTGGAAAGCGCAGGATGGTTTCGATGGTTGGGAACTAGAAACTAGAAACAAGAAACTAAAAATAAGCGAGCAATGGGGAATTGGATGATACGTCTTTTTTTAACGGGAATATTCACTGTGATGTTGACATCGTTGCAGGCACAATCCCGTTTAACGGTGAAAGCGGCAGATAGCCTTGATTTTATTCTCATGATTAATGAAGTGGCTGCGAATAATATGCCTTGTCTGGCTATCACGCTGGACAATCTACCTGCTGGTAAAGTGACTCTAAAAGCTTCGTCACCTGCGCACGCAGCGCTTGATGTGTTGCAGACAATTACACTTAAGAAAAACAGTTCGGTATATTATGAAATTGAAAAAAGCAAAGGAGTCTACAAATTCGTATTAAAATCTGAATCAACACTGGTCATAACTGAGCCCACCAATGCACTTCCAGATGCGGAGCTCAATACAGTTGATTCCATCTCTCCGGCAATAGTGATGGAAAATAGCACTGAAGGTTGTGGCAAACTCACAAGTCAGGAGGAATACAATGCGATGCTGAGTGAAGTCGCGAGCGCATACTTTGAGACACGCAAACTAGAGGTCATGAAAAATTTCATATCGCAGTCATGTGTGCGCGTGGAACAGATCCGGTATATGATGACACGGCTTTCCATGGAGGACAATAAGTTCGTGCTGTTGCGAGAAAGTCTGGGTCACATCTCAGATACCTCCAATTTGAAACTCACCGAAGCAGATTTTTTCCTGGAAAAAAATAAAGCCCGTGTGCATGAGTTGCTTGCCGGGCAGCCATAAGTTCCCATATCAGGATTTAGCCTTTTAATTGTGTTTTCTGCATGCTGTGGAATTACTTTCGCGCGCGGAAACACTTACAAAAAATCCATGAAAAAAGTACACAATTTCAGCGCTGGTCCTTGCATTCTTCCTCGTGAAGTCATCGAACAAAGCGCCAATGCTATACTCGAATTCGACAACATGGGATTGTCGCTCATCGAAATTTCACATCGCACCAAAAATTTTGAAGCGGTGATGGATGAAGCGCGCGCACTGGTGCGTGAAATTCTCAATCTGGATTCGCGTTATGAAGTGCTCTTTTTGCAAGGTGGAGCAACACTTGGATTTTACACGATCGCTCTCAATATGATGCGTGAAGGTGGCAAAGCAGCTTATGCCAACACTGGCGTGTGGGCTGCCGGCGCTATCAAAGAAGCTAAATTGGTTGGTCAGGTAGATGTCATTGCGGATTCTGCCGACAAAAACCATAGCTATATTCCCAAATTCGAAGTGAAAGGTGATTGGGATTATTTTCACTTTACCTCCAACAATACCATTTACGGGACCCAATACCAGGAAATGCCGGAAACAGAAGTTCCGTTGGTGTGCGATATGAGTTCTGACATTTTCTCGAAACAATTTGATGCAAACAAGTTCTCAATGATATATGCCGGTGCTCAGAAAAACATGGGTCCGGCAGGAACGATTCTCTACATCATGGATAAAGAGAAGTTGGGAAAAAGCGGCAGAAAACTTCCAAGTTACCTCGATCTACAAGCGCATATCGACAAAGACTCGATGCTGAATACACCTCCTGTATTTGCTGTGTATGCCAGCATGCTCACATTGCGTTGGATCAAAGCGAATGGTGGCCTAAAAGGCATGGAAGATCGCAACCGTGCGAAAAAAGATTGTTTCTACAATGAGCTTGATCGCAACAGCATGTTTCATGGACATAGTGTTCCTGATTCACGTTCATGGATGAATCCAACCTTCCGTTTGAACAATGATGCGCTCACAGCAGATTTTGACAAAATGTGGAAAGAAGCCGGCATCAGCGGCATCACCGGTCACCGCTCTGTAGGTGGCTACCGCGCAAGCATGTACAATGCGCTGCCACTTGAAAGTGTGCAGGTGCTGGCAGATGTGATGAAGGAGTTTGAACGAACAAAAGCATAATTTTTAATTATAAATTATCAATTATTAATTATGGCGAGGTTGGGGAGTGAACGAATTTTTAGTGTTCCAAATCTCAACTTAGAATTCAGCAATAATTAATAATTGATAATTGATAATTTTCCCCCAATACTCAATACAAAATACCTTCTACAAAAATGAAGATTCTCGCCAACGACGGAATAGACGCAACCGGTAAAAAAGCACTGGAACTAATAGGCTTTACGGTTGTAACAGAAAAAGTATCGCAGGAAGCACTTGCTGATGCCATCAACAAAGAAGGCTACATTGGTTTGCTTGTGCGCAGTGCTACCACCGCTCGCAAGGAATTGATCGATTCTTGTCCGGGATTAAAATTCATCGGACGCGGTGGTGTAGGTATCGACAATATCGACGCAGAATATGCACGTTCGCGTGGTATCGATGTGTTCAATACACCAGCCTCAAGCTCACAGGCCGTTGCGGAATTGGTGATGTCTCACATGTTTGCCGCAGCACGCGGTGTTTATGATTCCGGTACTTACATGCCTTCAAAAGGAGCAATTGAATTCGAAGCACTGAAGAAAAAATATGCAAAAGGATTTGAGCTGAGAGGAAAAACACTTGGCATTATTGGTTTCGGAAGAATAGGTCAGGCACTTGCCTCGTATGCGATCGGGTGTGGTATGCGCGTGATAGCATGTGATCAGACATCGGATGCGCATAGAACTATAGCATTAGATATTGCAGGACATGATGTAAATGTAAATGTCCCAATCATGCCATTTCACGCAACATTGAGTCAATCAGATTTTATTTCACTGCATGTTCCGAAACAACCAAATGGAGCCGCAGTGATTGATTCCGAAGAATTTGCTCACATCAAAAAAGGCGCGATTCTGATCAACACTTCACGTGGTGGTGTAATCGATGAAAAAGCATTGCTTGAGAATCTCGACAGTGGACATATCGCATTCGCATGCCTCGACGTTTTTGTAGGTGAACCAAAACCAAATGCCTCACTCCTCGCCCATCCGAAAATTTTGGCTACACCGCACATCGGCGCTTCAACTGTAGAAGCACAGGAACGCATCGGACAAGAGATTGCAGAGAATGTGAAACGTGTGATGGGTATTACAATTTAGTTGATTGACGACTCATGCTGACTGTCAGACCATTCAAAGCAGTAAGACCAACGCGTGATAAGGCACATCTTGTCGCAACACGGTCGTATGTCAGTTACACGCCGCGTCAATTGCGCAGCAAACTCATTGAAAATCCATTTAGTTTTCTGCACATCATTCATCCGGATATGAGTGCGACGAAACTGCATAAGACCGCCAACCTCGATGATCGTTTTGTACAAGTCAGAAAAAAATACGATGAGTTTTTGAAGCAGGAAATTCTCGTCAGAGACACAACACCTTGTTTTTATATCTACCGTCAAACCAAAAACGGACATCCGTTTATGGGCATCATCGGATCAGTAGCAGTGCAGGATTATCTTGATGGAAAAGTGAAGATGCACGAACAGACATTAGCAAAGCGTGAAGAGACGTTCGTGAAGTATCTCGACATCACCAACATCAATGCGGAGCCTGTTTTGCTGATGGCAAAACACAATAAAGACATCGAGGATATTTTTATCAAATACCTCGATCATCGTCCGGAATACGATTTTACGACCACCAACAAAGTGCATCATCAATTGTGGCAAGTTCAAAACGCCGACGATGTAGCATTGATTGAAAACGCGTATTCAAAACTTGATGCGCTCTACATCGCAGATGGTCATCACCGCAGCAGCAGCAGTGCCAGGCTTTTTGAAAAAAGAACAACTGAGCAGACAAGCGGTCAAGAACCTTGGAATTATTGCCTTGCATACATTCTGGATGAAAGCAATGTGCGGATTTATGAGTACAATAGAATTGTCAAAGATTTAAATGGACTTAGTCAACAGGAATTTTTGGATGCCTTATCTAAAAGTTTTTACATCAATGAAGCTCCGGTGAAATACAAACCATTCGGCAAAGGCGAATTCAGTATGTATCTGAATAAGCAATGGTTTGCGTTAAATCTCAAACACACGGCAGATAAACTCGACTCGCAAGTGTTGACCGATTTGATACTTTCTCCAGTACTTGCCATTCATGACTTACGCAAGGACAAACGCATCTCATTCATGGAAGGGCCGCGCGGCATGGATGCGTTAAAACATGCGGTGGATAAAAACAAAGGCGGAGTAGCATTCGGATTATTCCCGGTCGCCATTGCAGAGTTAAAAGATTTTGCCGATAAAAAGAAAAGTATGCCGCCAAAAAGTACCTGGGTGGAACCTAAGTTGCGAAGTGGGCTGGTGGTGTATGAGTTGGAGTAATTATATTGGAATAATTGGTAAGACATAACTTTTTGAAACCACAAAAGACTCGAAGGAATTTCACACAAAGGCCACAAAAGGATTCATCCGCGAATTTGACTATTTCAAAAAACGCATCTTCATTTTTTTGCTCTTCACCGTATTGCAGATAATGACACGAACATTAAAATTAAATACTAAAAACAAGCAGCACAACTTGATTTCGCTTCTTGATAGATTAAATAAAACTCCGCAACTCTTGCAAAATGTTGGATAGAAGATTTTATATCAATGCCGGTAGATATTTTTGTGGCCTTTGTGTGAAATTCCTTCGAGTCCTTTGTGGTTTCATGTCCTTGCGATCTAAAGCAGGATTTCAATAAATATTACAAAAAACAATTTGTAACTCCAGAATCACTTATATTTAGAATTCTTCGTAGAATGAACACCATCGCCGAAAACATCACCCAACTCAAAAACCAAATTGGTTCAAATACCAAATTGATCGCCGTTTCCAAAACAAAACCGGTGGCGGATATTCTGGAGGCATATCAGGCAGGTCAGCGCGCATTTGGAGAAAATTACGTACAGGAGTTGACGGAAAAATATGCAGCACTTCCAAAAGACATCGAGTGGCATTTTATCGGTCACCTTCAGAGCAACAAAGTGAAATTCATTGCACCGTTTGTCTCATGGATTCACGCGGTGGAAAGCGAAAAATTATTGGTGGAAATCAATCGGCAAGGCGCGAAACAACAACGCAATATCAATTGCCTTTTACAAGTTCATATTGCGAAAGAAGAAAGCAAATTCGGATTTGATCCGGAAGAAATCATATCGTTCTGCCAATCGCGTGACTTTGATTTATATCCTTATGCACGTGTCTGCGGCATCATGGGCATGGCTTCCTTTTCAGAAGAGGAAAATTTAGTTCGTGGAGAATTCAAAAAATTGAAATCGATTTTTGATGAATTGAAAAGCACGAAATTCTCCGGTAACGATTATTTCCGCGAACTATCCATGGGAATGAGTGGTGATTTTCAGTGGGCCATGGATGAAGGCAGCACCATGGTGCGTGTCGGCAGCGCTATTTTTGGTTCCAGAAAATAAACATGCATGTTTCGCAAACTCAGTATTTTGCTGCTATTCATTGCCTTTCCGGTTTTCCTGCATTCGCAGAAATACGAAAAATTATTTCAAAAAGCGAAAGAAGAATATGCAAAAGGAAAAGAAGGAAAAGCACTCAATTCACTTCACAAAGCGTTGGAAATTTTCCCGCATTTTGTAGAAGCACGTTTGCTAAAAATCGAAATCAATCAGAAATTGAAGAATGATGTTGCCGTTTGCTGGGATTTGAATGTTCTTCGTGAATATGGCTGCAAGGAAGCACACAATATAACCTGTGCCGATTGCCCTGATCTGACTCGACACAAACAGGAAATTCTGTTGAATGAGAATGATGTTGTCAGAACAGAAGTCGCCGAAGAAATGCCCATCTATCCCGGCGGTCTGGATGCACTCATGCAAAACGTAGCTGCATCATTGTCTTATCCCGTTGACTGTATGGAAAATAATATTTCAGGTAAAGTCTTCATGTATTTTATCGTGGAAAGAGATGGCAGCATCAGCAATATCAACGTCATGAAAGGAATTGAAAACGGTCGTTCATTGGAGATGGAAGCACACAAAGCCATCATACATTTGAAGCCATTCTCCGCCCCGGCAAAACAATTCGGCAAACCCGTCAGGATGGAGATGAACATACCCATCGTATTCCAACTCAAATAAACATGTCCAGAAAAGCATCCATCATCTACTTGTGCATCGCACCCATTCTTTTTTTGCTGAGCTGGTATACTTCTCATCGTATGTACACCGATTACCTGGAAAACGGCGTCGGCAATATGAAATTCGAAGGAGAAGAACGATCGCTGATGTATGCGTCGGTGTTGACGGGGCTATATATCGCAGTGTTTTTTGTGATCAGAGATCTTTATCGGAAGAAAGAGGACAGAAGTCAGAAGACAGATGTCAGATGACAGAGATCAGAAGACAGAGGTCAGAAGTCAGAAGCACCGCTGTCCAGCAAACATCAGCAATAGCTTTAAGGTTGATCTATAAACTCTGACTTGAGTTTTTAGACAAGAGTTTCTTTTTAACCGCAGAGTTTTTATTGTCCCAATCATTCAAAGAGAAGTTTGATTTGAAAGCCAACTCGCCAGACTAGTCAAGGAATTTGAGAGCCTTAGGCCAGCAGAGTGCACAGAGCGCGAAGCAATTCTTCCGCTCGCAGAATGGTTTTCAGGGATATATAAGAAACCAACCAGTCCATAAAATATTGATTAAATCTCAAACTCTTATTTGATCAATTGAGCTGTATCCCTCACGCAGCCTTTCATGCAGCAGCATATATTAATTTTGATCGGACAGCAATGAGTCAGAGGACAGAAGTCAGTGGTCAGAGATCAGATGTCAGAAGTGAGTAATTATCCGCCTCCGTCTTCTGTCTTCTGTCTTCTGACCTCTGACTTCTGATCCAGTTATTCCAAAACCAACTACACTTATGCCACGCAGCGCCGACTTATCAACAGCCTCTGCTTCCTGCATCGGGTCTGTCAAACAAGAATCTTAGTCAACATTGGTGGTTTCTGTCATTACTCCAATATGCCATAAAATTTTATTGACATCGTAAATAGATTACAATGGCCAAACATACCTTGCGTCAGAATTCAACGAAATACCTATTTAAAACATAGAAAAATGGCAGATGTAAATAAAGAGAAATTGAAAGCGCTTCAATTGGCGCTCGACAAGATGGAGAAACAATACGGCAAGGGAGCTGTGATGAAACTGGGTGATGAAGCATCCGAGCCGATTGAGTGCATTTCCTCCGGTTCTATCGGACTGGATCTTGCCCTCGGCATTGGTGGTTATCCAAAAGGAAGAATTGTAGAGATCTATGGACCTGAATCTTCCGGTAAAACGACTCTCGCCATTCATGCGATTGCTGAAGCTCAGAAAGCTGGCGGTATTTGCGCCATCATCGATGCGGAACATGCATTCGATAAATTCTATGCAGAAGCACTCGGCGTAGACACAGAAAATCTGTTGATCTCTCAGCCGGACAATGGCGAACAAGGACTTGAAATCGCCGACAATCTCATCCGTTCCGGAGCAATCGATCTCATCGTGATCGACTCTGTGGCGGCCCTCACACCCCGTTCGGAGATTGAAGGTGAAATGGGCGACAGCAACGTAGGTGTGCAAGCCCGACTGATGTCGAAAGCACTTCGCAAAATCACGGGTACGATCAGCAAAACAGGTTGCTGCTGTATCTTCATCAATCAGCTTCGCGAAAAAATCGGAGTGATGTTCGGCAATCCGGAAACAACCACCGGTGGTAATGCATTGAAATTCTACGCTTCTGTGCGTATCGATATCCGTCGTTCGGCGCAGATCAAAGACGGCGAAACACCGATCGGAAACCGCACGAAAGTGAAAGTGGTGAAAAACAAAGTAGCACCACCATTCCGTCAGGCAGAATTCGATATCATTTACGGACATGGCATCAGCCGCGTAGGTGAATTGATCGACATGGGAGTTGACCAGGCCGTAATCAAAAAAAGCGGATCATGGTTCAGCTACAACGAAACCAAACTCGGACAAGGTCGCGATGCAGTGAAACAACTGCTCGATGACAATCCTGATTTGATGGAAGAAATTGAAGGCAAAGTGCAGGAAGCCCTCAAAGCGAAAGCTTTGGCGACGGCCTGATCAAACAATACTTGATTTGTGAAAACCCGGGAGTCAGCTTCCGGGTTTTTGTTTCGATATTCTGAGAGCTAGTTAACTCTTTCTGGAAGATTCAATTTCCCATTTAATTTCAACCTAATTCTAAGTTCTTCTGGATGCATAATTTCTGACAGTAATAGATTAAAAAACTAGATGCCGGTAAGTACGCATACATTGCAGCGCAATCATTTTGAAAGATATTGTATGAAATCCAACATTCACTGAAAACCCGGAGTCATACTTCGCAGTAGCTATCTTTGACACACACGAATTCAATGTCAACTTATATAAACCACATAAACGAAACACTCAGGCCAAGAATAACGGAGCAAGAGATTGTTCTAGACTTGTTTGCGGGTTGTGGAGGATTGTCTTTAGGTTTTGAGGCAGCAGGCTATAAGACAATTGGATATGAGATGAACCAAGCAGCATCCGACACATACACAAAAAATCTTGCAGGTGATTGTTTTCCTATAAAACTCAACCTCGACTTTGAATATCCTAATTCAGACATTGTGATTGGGGGGCCACCTTGTCAGCCATTTAGTGTTGGTGGTCACCAAAAGGGAATGGAAGATGCAAGAGATGGATTTCCAATTTTTATTGATGCGGTTAAGAAGCTGAAACCGAAAGTCTTTATGTTCGAAAATGTGCGTGGCCTACTATATGCGAACAAATGGTACTTCGATTTAGTGTTAACGGAACTTCGTAGGCTAGGTTATATTATAGATTTCAAGTTGCTTAATGCTGTAAATTTTGGAGTGCCTCAGAACAGGGAACGACTTTTTGTTTTCGGACACAGAGCGAAATTTAATTTCCCCAAACCTATTCATAACAAAGTAACTGTGGGAGAGGCCATTGGCGATTTAATGTTTACAACTCCATCTGAAAGTAAATTTTTCACCACATCAATGGATAACTATGTTGCCAAATATGAAAAGGCGTCTTCATGCGTAAACCCAAGAGACTTGTATCCTGACAAACCAGCAAGAACTTTGACTTGCAGGAATCTTGCAGGTGCAACAGGCGATATGCAGCGTGTGAAATTACAGGACGGAAGAAGAAGAAGGTTATTACATAGCGAGGCGGCAAGACTTCAAAGTTTTCCAGATTGGTATGAGTTCATTGGCAACGAAACACAGAGATTTAATCAAATAGGAAATGCAGTGCCTCCGCTGTTAGCATATCAAATGGCATTAGCATTGAAGGAGTGTTATAAAATGGAAGAACTATTTTCTGCTGAAGAAATTATTGAAAGGGACTTACAGCCAAATCAAGTGCTCACACTTTTTTGACATGAAAAATTATTTACCTAAAAGCACTAAATCAAAGGCCACTCAAAAAATCATTAATGAAGCCCTCGATATTCTAGAAAGTGTAGGTATTCCGATGACCAAAACTGAAAGAGGTTTGGAAAGAATGGCAGTTTGTTTTCTAGCCGTTGCGGGTGTAACCAAAGATTGGAGTAAGGCAAAGGAAAATGCAAATCTAAAATCTCGTGATATCATAAACTACGTAAACAAAAACTTTGAAGAGAAAATCTCCTCTGGTTCATATGACGACATCAGAAGAAAAGATTTGAAACTTCTTGTTCTTGCGGACATTATTGTGAATAGTGGAGTTAATAAAGGTTCTGCAACAAATGACCCAACAAGAGGTTACGCATTGCATCCGGATTTTAAACAACTTGTCATTTCGTATAAGACGCCCAATTGGAAAAAGAAATTAAAGCTATTCAATAAAAACAAGCCGACGCTTGCCGATATTCTTTCACGAAAAAGAGACTTGGAAAAAATTCCGGTGAAACTTCCCAATGGCAAACCTGTGGAGCTTTCACTTGGGGAACACAATGTTCTACAAAAAGCGATAATCGAAGAATTCCTGCCTCGTTTCGGCAGTGACTGCGCTGTGCTTTACATTGGTGACACATCGAACAAAACGCTTTATATAGAATTAGAAGAACTTAAAAAGTTGAATTTCTTTGAACTTTCTCACGATGAACTTCCTGACATTATCGCATACAGCAAAAAGAACAATTGGCTTTATCTAATTGAAGCAGTGCATAGTTCAGGTGCGATGAGTGAAACGAGAGTTTTGGAGTTGAAGAGAATGCTCAAAGATTGTAAATCGGAATTAATTTTTGTGACAGGTTTTCTCACGCGAAATGACTTTAGAAAGTGGATGTTGGATGTTGCCTGGGAAACGGAAGTTTGGATTGCCGACAACCCCGACCATTTGGTTCACTTCAACGGGCATAAGTTTTTGGGAGCATATTAGTATTGCTTGTTGTGGCATTTATGCGCTTTTTCTCAACGTAGAGACGAAAAAACTCCTAAAGTGCCATCGAAACAAGCCACTTTGTCAACCGTGAAAAAGGTCAGACAAACTATTGCAAATTATGGCTAACCTCTTGGCCCAACCAGATCAAACTTGGACAAGCTCGCCATGCAGTAAAACAACTGCTCGATGACAATCCTGATCAGATGGAAGAAATCGAAGGCAAAGTGCAGGAAGCCCTCAAAGCGAAAGCTTTGGCGACGGCCTGATGAGAAATACTTGATTTGTGAAAACCCGGGAGTAAGCTTCCGGGTTTTTTATTGATTTCTAGGTTGTGTATATGACATTTTTTAGCAGAGTCAGTCTCTCACAACTCTCGCCGTTGCAATAACATGTTGATTTGAAATAAGCGAGAGGAAGTAAACACCTGAACATAATTCGGGTAATTCAATTTGATCCGATCCGGTTAGAAATACCTGTTCTGTATGAACAATCTGACCAAACGCAGATGACAAATTCAATTGACACACACCTAATGCTTGTTTATCTGTTGAAATGTTCAGCACATCAGAGGCAGGATTTGGCCAGATTTTACAATTTGCTGCTGCACGCTGATCTATCCCAATAATAAAATCACAGCCTTCAAAGACTTCAGGATTTGACCATACCTCCACCCCACTTTCTTTGAAACAGGCCAGTGTTGGACCATAGTCAAATACTTTTCCAATAAGAATTTCCATCAACCTGTGGGCGGATCCTATTCCTTCGATCGAATACGTTGGGTACCAACCATCGTCGTATATCAATTTCTTTCTTTCTGTCCCATTCACCAAAATAGTTTCTACTGCCGTAATCGTAATTTCATTATACTGAAGTGTTACTACATCACCGACTTCTGCTGAAAAATCATAGAGCAAATACTCAGTACCATCAACCCACTGATAGACTTTTTGTTCAACTTCATCTTCCCTGATAAGTCCGATTAGCATGGGCACTCCGTCAATCTCCTGGCTTTCCCAAACTTGTTTATAGGTTGTAGTTCCAATAACCACATCACCCTGCATAAATTCATAGAATCCTTCATAATACATTCCATACACAATTCCGCTCCATGCGTTCGCTTCATTGATGAGTGGATGATACTGGCTCATGCCGAGGGTAGCAGAAGCTACGACCAACAGTAGAGTAAAAGTTGTCTTAAGATTCTTCATTGTTCAGTTGTTTTTCACGGTTTGTTTGACAAATCCTGATAGCAAATCCATTTTCATTCTTTTACAAATATTTCACTCCAACTATTTCCATCAGCATCCCAACATACCAAAGTGTAAATTCCGTCTGAAAGTTCATTTGTAGTTATTGTCGTTTGCATCATTTGCCTGACATTGGTTTGCACAACCAAATTACCCATAGAATTAAAAATAGACAATGAATAAGTATCCATTCTCGGAAGGTTTATGTGTATGATATCTTTTGTTGGATTGGGATAAAGAAACACACCGATGGCATTATCAAATTCTGTCATGCCCACGTTGCAGCCTTCGACAATACATCCCACACTGTCAACCGTAAGCAGGTAAGTGTCTTGAATAAAACCATTCTGCGGGCCGTCGCCAGTATTCGTATAAATCATACCAATAGCTGTATAGGTTCCGTTGTCATTTTCGACGACGTCGGTAAGATTGTTCCATCGGCCCATGCCTTCCCAAACTTGTGGTATATAATAGTGATACCATTCCTCCTCAAAATCCGCATTGATCTTGGCTATGAAGCCTACTGGCCAGCCAGCCGTTTCGCCTTCTGAAACAAAACGATGCGTACCAACACCTATATATCCTCCATCGCTAGTGGTTTTAAGGCTAAAAAACTGCTGATATCTTGCATGGAAATTAAAACCATGTTCCCACAAAGTATCTCCGGTTTCCGAATCAATTTCACCTATAACGGGTTGAATTTTAACATTACTCGTTTCTCCGCTGCCACTCAATACACCGGCACTGCGCCCTCCGGCATAGAGGTAATTGCCATTGGTCAAAGGCAGTAAAGAAACCATTGGAGCTTCTGCACCTGCTGGCGGTGTTTTGATAGTTGTATACCATGACTCGGTGCCGTCGTTCAAAAATTTGCGCTGAAATTGACGATACTGATGATCCCACACCTCATTGTTCTGAGTGAATTGCATGTTACCGCCAACAACATATCCATCCTCCACTTCGATGGCACACATTGGAAAAATCGTTTGTTGCCCGTCATATTCCTCATGCCATAAATAGTTGCCCATGACATCTGTTTTTAAGAATATCTGAGTCCAAGGTGTAATATCATCATTCGCCGTTGGAGAATGGTTTCCAAAGAATGACAACGTACTATCCGAATTTTGAATAGGCACAAAACTATGAACCCTATCAGGTAAATCCGTCAGAAGTTCCTTCGTCCAAAGCGTATCGCCTAAGTCATTGAATCGGACCAATACAGGGTTAAAATTCGTCTCCTCCGTATATTTAATGATGATGCAATAGTACCCTGAATCAATGGATTCAATCATATTAGCACCATCAAAGAATCCCCAATACTCCTCATCGCTTGAATAGGGCTTTTGAAACAATACTTCGCCATTGATATCCAATCCCGTAACCATGTATCCGTTTAAATATGTTTCAAGCGGAACAAAACCAGTAAAGGCCAAGTAACCAAACTCTGTTTTAAACAATTTACCATATCCATCTGATTCATTGTTATAATCAATCCACTTTTCATACGGTGACTGAGCAAGTAGCGTGGTCATTGGTATAATGCATGCAACGGAAAGCACTATAAACCTTCTAGTATTCATATTAGGAAGATTATAGAGTTATCGAACAATCTCCAATTTTGTATTGGCTATCTTCAGGTCATCGACCACGAGTTCTATCGTATAAATTCCTGCGGACAAGCGGTCAGAAGTCAACTCTATAATACCATTGAATTGTTTGCCATTGAAACTTTCCACTCTTACACCTTGCGCATCATATACATTGATCAAACACATCTCCCAACCTGATGGTATAATATAACTGATGTAACAATGATCATTGGCCGGATTGGGATATACTGCCAAAGTTTTAATTTCCGGCATAGAATAGCGTTCGTGTTTCATGGAGCGCAAGCCCTCGTTTGGTACACGCAGAAATTCTTCGTAAGATCCACTTCCCCAAAATTTCAGATATTGATCAGCAAGGGATTTACCAATATGCGTAGCGTTGTCAGAAATGTCTTGAAACAATCGTTCTTCTCCGTTGGCCCATTTGCCATCCGCCGCAATACCAAGCAAAGCCTCAACAATCTCCTCTTCTTCCGTTTCTAATTCCAAAGATTTCCCTAACTCGGTATTTGCCAATGCCAAATCCCCCTTTTCAAAGAAGTAAAATATTCTGTCGAGATCATCAGCAATATGTCCCAGAGAGATCAAGTCAGCATAAATTTCGCTCCAATGTGACTCATCCTCTTCCACATCCATACGCAAGCGCATCAATTCATCAAATGATTGGTATTGCTCTGTGATGGTATGAGCCAAATCCATTTCCATAAAAGTACGTGTGCTGATACCCGGAATTTTTCCAATTTCCACAAGCGCCTGATAAAAGGGCATATAGTCAGTTTTCGCCAATTCAATCATCACATATTCTTTCAAAGGCGAGTTGGCAATGAGGGCCTGCGCCATGTGCCATCCATCCAGCGGTGGATTGCGTTGCAACACATTCACCAGCATGGCATCAGTAACGGTGGGTGCCGCATCCATCAAAGCATTGCGCAGTTCCATACTTGACACATTGGGATTGTTAATCAATTGCACGAGGTATGGTCCATTTCCATTGTTCGCATATTCATCATAAGTTGACCGAATCTGCTGGTGCAGTAAATTATTTTGATTGATGTGAGCGATTGCACCTGATGGTGTATGACCAGTAAGTTGGCTATTGCAAGAAGTACTTGGAGTGATACTTCCAGTAAAAGTTAGACCAATACCCTGCGTTCTACATTCAGGTGTATTCGCTGCCGGAGCATCATGAACATAATTAAAATAACTCAAAGCATCTTCCTCCAACAATTTCAACTCATGCTCATCTGAACCTTCTGCGCATTCAGGGTAAAAATTATTACCTGCACTAATGCTTGGATTCGTTCCTTGAAAATAGGCCTGCGAAGCAATTGGCAAAACCGGATCGAACGTCGCACCCCACAAGTTTTGGTGATAGGTATTGCTTTGTGGGTTTTGTGCACTTACTCCATATTCGTTGCAAAGCCATTGGAGACCTGTGTTATCGTCTTCTTCTTTTCTATTATCTCCATACACCTGACTGGCCGCATGTAGGTTTGTAAAATAGTTTTTATAAATCTGGGTAATATTTTCGCCGCTGCTGTTGACAGCCACCCCGAACGTTTTGACACCGTCATTGCCGTTAAAATGATTTTCTTCCACTTTGTATCCGCTGCAAGTATGCAGATAAACACCGTAGGTATTCACGTCATCGGGTGTTGTGATTTCATGCCAGTTGAAATCATTGCGAGTGATCACACTTCTGCCGTAATTAACTAACAGCACTCCTCCTCTGTTGTCGAAGAATTGGGCATGATCCACGTAAGGATAAAAATATTTGAGCGGACCTGTGGCATCAATCGCCCGATTTAAATGTTGAAATAAATTCCGATCAGATCCAAAGTCTCTCACCTTAAATGTGGAAAGCGCAGCACGAATACCGTTGCCTCGTTGATCTGCTTCCGACACGGGCACTGTATAGTCGAAGGTACATCCTTCGATACGAACTCCAACCACACCCCACATGGTAATGGCATCTGTAGCGGTTGCACCACTCATGTGTGAAACATCTTCAGTAATAAAAGTGCAGTTCCTGAAATACGAGACATTATTGTTTTGCTGATTGTAATGGATATTCTGATACCACATAAATTCAACGCCCTTGAGATTGTTTTTAAATTCGGTACTTGTGCAACGAATAATTCCTCCTGTTGTGCTCCAATCCAGATTATCATAAAAACCTGTACCCGTATTTTTGATTGTGCGAATGGCACAACGGGCATTCTCTAGTGTAGAATTATTGCTGCAATGAACTAGTCCTTGGTTTGCGACGATCTGCCATTGTGAGCTCGCCCCCCAGACTTCAATACCTGCCCATAATCCTGAGCATCGATTGGTAATGGTACCACCAATCACGTAAAGTTTAGCTCCAGGTTTTACGATGATCTTTGCATCTTCCGGCATATACACGGTGCAATAAATCGAGAGTTTTGAATTAGGTTCTAACACGAGATCACCACGCATGATTCTCACATTATGCCACTCCAGAATTTCACCTGATAAGATTGTTTCCGTTTGCGTTTCGTCCCGCATGCAATAGGTGCTTTTATCCAAATGCTCTATATGGCCGTGTGTTAGATCATAATGTACTCTGCCCAATTGCTGCGGTGTAAGACCGTCTCCTGATTGCGAATATCCCAAGAGGTTGTTATCACAGAATTGCCCTGAATTTCCTGTATCACAACATGGATCAAAGCCAAAGTTAGCAATGATTTCACCTCTGGTTGGTGTGTCGGAGCATGAGTCATCGCACGTGTCGCAACACGGACCAGAGTTATAGCGTTCCGTATGGCTAAGGGTGAGGCAATGACCGATTTCATGCAGCAAACTAAACGCGTTTATCCACAACCAATTATTAGGATCAGATGTTCCGAGATTTAAATGATAGTGATTCCACACGCCTTCTAGCTGACACACAGAACCGCCTAAGATCGCTGAGTTTTGTCCAGTAGCCAATTCATTGCTACCTACCATGAACACGTTTATCTCTTCTGCGATATTGATTCCAAAGGTCGAACTTAGAATTGAAAGATTTTGTTGATCCCAATAATCCGAGTCTGCGTGATAATAGACGCCTTTGAGCACCAACCGAAATTTTCTATCTAAAGTAGGTGTTGAATTGCCTGGTGGCATGGTTTGGGCGCCATTGCTAGAAAGCCTTCCATTTGCCGCATCTACAATTTGATTTGCTGCAATATCACCAGTCATTGGATTTGCAGTATTTACACCATCCCAATCCTCAGCAAAGTTCAATGGGTTATCAATATCATCCATTTGCATAAAGTGAAAATTCACTTGTACATATTTCATCGGAGTGTGTGAATCAGGAATGTAATTGTGGAAGTCGTTGCATTCGGAGTTTTGATTGCCACCACCTTGCATTTGAGATTGGTTTTCAGTATCTTCAAATACTTGACAATCAAACTGAGAAAACCCGGTGAGATTAAATGCGAACAGTAAAATGATACATGTCAGAAAATTTGATGCTAACTTAGAAGATTCTTTGGCTCTTGGCTCTTGGCTGTAGGTTGTAGGTTGTTGTTTTCATTTTGATTAAGGATTTAGTTTAAAAATTACAACGATTGAAACAAAAACTTAAAAATAACCGACCCGTGTCATATCTCACTAAAGTAAAAGAGATTCATCGAGGTAGTTTCTTTTATTACGATCAAATAAAAACAAAAAATGAATTCAAGCCATCAATTTTAACTCAAAAGTTTAAAACAATCGCTTCAAGCGCCAAATGAATGTTCATTCTTTTGACCTCAGCCAAACTGAAGCTCTCTCGCTAATACGAAACCAAACTTGGTCAAGCTCGCCATGCAGTGAAACAACTGCTCGACGACAATCCTGATCTGATGGAAGAAATCGAAGGCAAAGTGCAGGAAGCCCTCAAAGCGAAAGCTTTGGCGACGGCCTGATCAGAAAATATTTGATTTGTGCAAACCCGGGAGTGAGCTTCCGGGTTTTTTTATTGATTCCTAAGTTGCGACGAATTCTTGCGACGAAATTTTGTCGCAAGAATTAGTAGCACATCAAGACAAAATTTAATTTCGTCGATTTTATTCGCCGAAAATTAGTAGCAGAAAATAGTCGCAATGCTTTTAACAATTAAATTTTTT